>CANRPG010000006.1 GCA_947632425.1 uncultured Clostridia bacterium
TAACGGTCTCCTATATTTTAGAGCGTTGTGATGAAATACCTGCGGCAGATCTTTATGTGATAGCCATAGGTACAAATGATGTGCGCTACCGCGACGAAAACACCTGCGCCATGACCACAGAAAGCTATGCCAAGGAGATAAAGAAGCTCCATGATAAGCTTTTGCAGAAAGCGCCGCAGGCAAGGTTTGTTTTCATCGCGCCTTGGTACTCTACAGACGGCGACAATGTAAGTGCATTGAGTTTTGCAGAAAAAACTGCCTTCAACGAGGAGTATTCAGCCGCGCTGGAAAGTGTTTGCAAAACGCTTGGCTGTGACTATATAAATGCAAACCCGTATATAAAAAATATGCTTGATACAAATATCCAGAGCAAATACCTGCTTGACCATATCCACCCGAATATCATAAACGGCGTTGTAATGTATTCTGAAGCGGTGCTGAAAGGCGGGTAGGGTATATAAAACAAAAAGAACTTCCGGTCACATAAACGACCGGAAGTTTTTTGCGTAATTTAGAGATAAGCGAAATACTCAGTTATATTTATGAACGTCCGACTGTCAAAAAATGTCAACTTGTCATCTCATAACGTAAACTCTGCGTCAGAAGCACATTATTGTATATATTTCACAAAAGCATACTGAAAATAATGAAATTTAATAACCAAATTGCTTGACAAAATATGACGTTATGTGGTATACTATTGTATATCAACAATTATTTTGATTACATTTGCAGCTTTTAATAAACAAAATGCACAAATGATATTACCGTAATCATAATGAAAAATGAGAACCTTTTCTCTGTAGAATAGACTTATATACCGTATTGAAAGGCAGTGATTGTTTAATGGAAAATAAGCATTTAAACAAAAACGCCAAATTTAAATGCGGAAATGGTAATGCAGTCTGGTTCAGACCGGAGAACGGCGATATTAAAGTCAAGATCAATGGAGCTGAAGCTTTACTGACTGACTGCTGTTTAAGTTTGATAGGTTCTCCAAGACCCGGGCAGTGTAATCTGGTTCCCGATCCTGCTACAGGAGCGCCCGGGATGTGTACGGCCGCAATGATAAGAGGCTCTTGGTCAAACAATTCCGGTTTAACAATAGCAGGCAAAGGCGTATTAAACAGCGGCTGCTCAATCAGCTGTCCCGTTGGAGGCACTATAACACCTTTTAAGCCGACCACTATGAATATAAATGTAGATGATGCATCAAAAACTCTGAAAGTCGACATTAACTCCGGCAATTTAACTGATAATAAAATAAGTTCTGATGTCGCAGCATATAACAGTGAATCCGTATCAATTGAACAAGCACATGAAGAAAAGGAAGATATACAAGAAGTGGAATTTGCATTGTGCGACTACAAAAATTGCAGCAAGGCCGGTGAATGTGAATATTTAAAAACCGCACACACTTTGAAAGAGACAAACGAAAGTAAAAATGCAGCTGAGTTAAAAAACAATATGGGAAGAGATACTTTTGATTTGTATGCAGGGGATTGTGCAGATATTGCTACTACTTCATACAAAAGCAATATGTACAGCATAGCTCATCATCATATAGTACCCCCTAATCAGTGTTTTAAGACATTTGCAGAAATAGTTAAGTTAGCCAACTACTACGGTTATGATATCAATAAAGCGGAAAATGGTATAAGTTTGCCAACAATGAATATCGGATATGATAAGCAGACCTTAGAATTGCGTAAAGAAATAGCATTTCAAGCAATGGCAGTACTGGGAAGACAATGGCACAAAGGCGGTCATAAGTATGCATGTAAAATAAGTGCCGAAATGGACAGCCTTCTTCCCAGACCATTCAAGCATTATAAAGATGCTGTAGATGCCGAACTAACAAGCTTTTGCAACAAGTTGAATGAAGATATTAGATGCAGATCTGAAAACTTTGATCAGCAAGCAGCACAATTCATCAGCGCGATGGATCATATATGCGAAAGGATCGCCAAAAAACTCAGGAGATTTGAAGATGATCATCAAAAAGCCTATCCCTTTTTTATATCAAAACTAGCCTTCTTTTATGCATATAGAGAAGAATTGGCAGATTATGAAGATGAGATATTCAGGAAAGATGGATGAGAATGAGTAAATATTATTCAATAGAAGCAGCAACGAATGTCGAAGAATATATAAGTGTGAAGAATGGTATGAAAAAATATGAGAGAAGCTGTCAAATGTCTGAACTTCAATTTTTAAGTACTGATCCGATCACAGTAGAGGTTGACGAGGATAGCGGCAAAGTTTTTCAAGATTTTATTTATGACAAAGGAGTCCCTGTTATATCTGACAGATTAAAAGATTTTTTAGACGGATTTGGTGTTGATTATCTTTTTTATAAAAAAGTGATTTTAACAAAACAAAAACTTGCTATAGAGGAATTATACTGGTTAGCGTTGCCTCAAAGGATCAACTGTTTGAACAGAGATGAGAGTGATATTGATGAGGTACTTAATTATGCTGATGAAATAGTCATAAATGATGATAAGGTCGGCAGATATGACATTTTCAAATTAGCCGGTGTTACAAATCTTGAAATAATTATTTCAGATAGATTGGCAAAGGCTCTTAAAACTAAAAAATTTGTTGGTTTACATATCAATATATTATAATAATTGGAGGTACGATACAATGGTAATGGAACCGATGGATGTTGTTAAACAGACAGGAAAAACTATTATCTTCGAAGAATTCAACAAAGACGAAAAGATAATGGATCTTGTCACTCTGCTTACCAGAGATGACGAAGAGATCTCACTTGAGAAATTCAAGGAAGCTTTGATGGGATCAGATTCAGAACTGGTAGTTGAAAGCTTTGCAGAGTTTGTTGAGAAATTCTCCCCAACGATATATGAAACTGTTGTAAAAGCCGAAGACGGCTCAACTCGTTTCGTATATGATTTGGAGAAACCAAAATACGCTTGTACTGAAATCAAACTAAAAGATCATGCGTTTTATAAAATGATCATGGCTCTTCTGGATAGAAAAGCTTCATCTGATAAGGGAAATCTGGAGTTTCCTTATGATGATTTGAAGAAAGTCCTTTCTCCTGAATCCGAGATGGAAGAATGTAAAAAAATCCGCAAGAACCTACTCAGTAATACTAGAGAATATTTAAGATTGACCGAAAGCGGAGAACCAAGTTCAGAAGCAGACCGGTTTGCTCAAAACATTTTAGAGATAAGAGATAAGATCATTGATAAGTATCAGAATAAGAGTCCGCTTGCATTATTACCGCTTCTTATTGCCGATAAGCAAAGCCAGATCGATAAGATGAAAACCGCTGAAGAACCACAGGGTGAGTCAAGCGAAGTTAAATCGATTCCCTGCAATTACACATTCGACGAACGAGGAAACTTGCAGTTGATCGAGCAAATCGAATCCGATGACGCAACAATTGAAGAATCCCACGATGATGGTATATTGCAGCTTGTTGAGGTAGTCAAGGATGATTTTCAAGAATCGGCTCCTGTTTCCTTTAGAGATAATGCATATGTGGAGAATATCGTAGTTTCCGTTTTTGTTCCTAGCGGCGGAGCTCAGCTATCAATTAGCGACCGTGGTGAGCTGGAAGTTGCTAAAAAGCAATTACAGGACATTTACAAAAGCAGTTTGGAAAGCTTTGCCAAAGCTGTAGCAGCAGTTGTAGAAAAATTCGCCGGGGTTAAAAGCTTTTTTGATCATGCCGCTCCTGATGGCAGACTGCCGCGTGATGTGTCTGTGATCATCTCAAACTGCAAAGTTGATGCTATTCTTAATGATGAACTGGCTAAGAAACGGTTTAAGAAGTACTTCTCAGCTTTAAGTAGAGAAAAGGATATTAATAAGATCTGGTTTGGCATTATTCCGGCTGTATCTTCTGGAAATGTCGGACAATCAACTGTCAGAAAGACAGCAGATCCTTTTGGAAAGCATTCAGCAGATAGTTCAGCGGTAAAAAAGGATGCCAACGGCTTAGTTGTTTTGGAGACAGTAAAGGAAATGCTATCTATACTTACAGAGGTTAAGATAATGACTTTTGTAAACTATAAAGCTGATGAGAAAACCGGTTTTATTGAGCTGACTGATAAAAGAGTCGACCAATATAAGAAAGATTTTGAAAGTGTTAACAGCGAATATGCAGTCTTTGTTTATCCCAACTTCACAATTCTTCCAAAGGAAAAGAATGCTGTAAAAATCGGTACAGAGTGGCGTTCCGAAGAAGATATGGAAGTCGGGGCTTATATCACGATTCCCGGGATCTACCTTGATGCATCGTATGTTGCTTGCGGAATGATGGTTGGCGTTCAGAACTATAGCTTGTTAAAAGCTAAGGGATTTAAAGTAAAGCCAAAGTATCCATGTGTGCGTTTTGATCTCGAAGATGCGGAAAACTCAAAGCGTATTACTACCCACTTAAACAGAGAAACAACAACCGAAATGCAAAGACAGGTGAAAGATGCCATTATGGAAGACCGCTTTGGATTTGTCTTTGCTGATAATAAAATCATTTTTGATGGACGTGTCTTGAATAATAGCTATGTAATAAATGCAAGAAGCCTCAAGAGAGATGAAAATGGTAAATACAAGAGCCTTTATAAAACTCTTGTAAGAAGCTTGGTAGACCAACTTCTCAGAGCTTCAGCTGAGAATGTTACAGATCAGACTGTCAGCCGCTTTCTTGAAGATTATGTTGATTCATGGAAACGCGATAATAAGGATGAAGACAGGAAATATGCCAACAGGATTCTTCTTGAAGGTGAAACCATAGAACTTAATCCCGGTAAGCACAGATTGCTTGTTACATATAATAAGGAGCAGGAAGTCTGGGATGATATTGTAATCAATGATTCAGAAAGCGAGGAATAAAATATGAATTATAAATTATGTATCGAAGGATCCGGCGGAAAGATCAATATTACTGATCCCGATGTGATCAAGAAGATCAGTATCAAGATCTCGCAGAGCGACAAGTCAGCAAACGACAGATCTGATCAGCTTTTTGGCGATTTGGTGATACAGGGCGTTCTTACTGATAAGTCACAGCAGGAAACAAAGGAATTGTTTGATTGGGCTATGAAAACCGATAAAGCCAATGTGTATAAAACAGTATCAATTCAAGTGTATAACCAGCAAGAACTGTTGAGAGATTACTATTTGAAGGAAATGTACTGCACAAGCTATGAAGAGATCTTCAATGAATATATTGCTTCCGATGGTGAGGAAGGCGATTCGATCGGCTCATTTGTGCTAGTAATGAAACAAAGAAAAGGCTCAATTGAAACTATCGTTGTTTCTTGCGAGTAGGGTGATCATATGAAGATAAGTGGATTTGATTATATCATCAGCATTGAAAGCTTTGAATACTTAAATTGCGTAGATAATCATGAATTGTGTTCTTTTTCTGCCTGGATGAAAGAGGAAGACCTTGACAAAGCGTTGGCAAATTCTGATTGCGATATAGATTTTGAAGATGATTGTTTCAAATTCACAGGTCATGTTACAGATGTTTCTGTATCAAGAGATGTTAGTGGTATTTTTATTGAAGTTAAGACGATCGGAAAAACATATAGGTCTGATCAGGAACATTTTAGCCGAATATTCCAACAGGAGGATAAAACTATATCTGACATACTCTCTCGCATGAAGAGTATGTCGGATATAGAATTTCAATATAAAGATGATCCCACAATTAAGGATATCATATTTCAGAATGATGAAACTGAATGGGCATTCATCAAACGATTGATAAATCGTTTTGGACTTCATTTGTTCTCTAGTGAATCTCCATACATAGGTAAATATGGAATTGATAAGTCCGAAATTAATAATGATCAACTTATAGATTATCGATTTACCGACAATTCTAATAGTTCATATTTATTTTGCAGAACAGATATTTCGCTTAGTATTGGAACTCAGATCAAATATATGAATAAAGAGTTTTATGTAAGTGTAAAGAAGTATGTATTGGATAAAGGAAAGTATTATTTTGAATATAAACTTGATCAAATTAGTACCAACTTAGAAATAAAAAAGGATCTTGTAAACGAATATCTTTATGCCGAGGTTACTAATAATAATGATCCGCACAAAAGGGGAAGACTTCAAGTCGATTTTGGAAACGAAAATATAGAGGACTGCATGAAAGATAGTCCAATGTGGATAGATAGACTGGATTCTTATGCAAGTAAAGGATCCGGTCCGGTTTTTATTCCTCAAATAGGTGATATAGTGAGAGTTCACCTGTTTAACGGAGATGGTAAGATAGTCGGATGTGTAAGAAGTGAAGCGTATAGCAGCCCATACGATGATTGCAATTTTAAGTATCTGCTGCTTGATGATGACATTTATATTATGTTTGGTGACGGAAAAATAACCGTTCATTATAAAGAAGAAGTAGTAGCATTATCTGAAGATGAAATAAATATTGCAGCAGGTGATAAAGCAGCAATTCATTGTTCAAAGGACAGAGTTTTGATTCAAAAAGATAAGGCCGGCATTGAAATAACCTCAGATATCAATGCAACCGGTGGTAAATTCATTGTTGAAGCAAAGGGAGATGCATCTGTTTCAGCAACAAATGTTAATATAAAAGGCAAGAGTGGAGTGAGCATCAACTGATGAATGAAATAGATAAAGAGAGCATTGAGAAAAAAATTACTTATTCAGTGTTTTCAGAAAATGACGAGGAAAATAAGTCAATAAAAAACGCTTTATTGGCTGTAATGAGAGAGCTGTGTGACTATACGAACGAGGTTAATTGTGCAATAGTTAATAACGCTCATAGGCATCAAGAAAATTACCATATTAATGATATATTTACAGCTTTACTCCCTTTTGGAGACGATTCTGAATATGAAGCCATTGGTTTGTATAGAATGGCAGAGTATGACCCATTCAGAGTGTTCCTTGATTGCGAATATGATGAGATCAGAAACATTGTTGGCGATTTGACTAAAAGGGAACCGTATAAAGGCCATTATCTTAAAGACGGACAACAAGTGACATTTAAATACAGCCTTGGATTTGACAACACATTTATTAAAATGCAGGAGCTCTTGTTTGAATTCGCCGAGCATTATAATGTTAAAAATCCTTTGATACTATCTCCATATAGCCACAAATCATTTTGGCTGGTGTTTGATGAGAATCTGAAAAAAGAGGGTGTCGATCTCGATTTTTGTTTTGAGGAAAACCGTATACCGGTTTTAGACGGAGATTTTTGCCTGTATTGGAACATAAAGCAAAGTACAGAGAATGAAAAGACTTATGATGCAAAAGAGCCTTACGGTGATGCAACAAAATATGTTTTTGCGTTCAATAAAACCAAAAAGGGGAAAATCCTTTTGCCGATCCCCAAAAACAATCAAACTGTAGTTTTTGATGTCAGTTTTGTTGAAAAAGGGGTTGAGCTGGTTACAAATCATGACATTGAAGATTTTATAATACTTGAATATATAGATCCGGACTTAAATTCAAGTATTGTTAAAGAAATACTGGCGAAGCGGCTTCTGTTCTCTAATGAGATAACCGATAAATTTCAAGTGCATAGAAGATTGTTATCGGAGGGTGATATTGAGCGAGCTATTGGTTGTTTTATGGATTGGCACGATATACGCTGCGAAAGATCAGATGGCAACAGCAAACCTATAATAAGATATTCAAAAAAATATCGTGCTGATCGTAAAAGCAAGAACATGTTCAATACAATTCGCAGAGAATATATATGTATGATAAAAAAGGATAAGCGGTTCCTGACAGACTATGCAAATTATATTCTTGAATATTTAGAATATTATTATCCTGAAATCGAATGGGCAGGTGAAGTATAATGCCTTATATTTGGGAAAATTACTCTGAAAATACCGAGTATTTGATCGATGAAAGAATGTGTCCGTATATAGAAGTGATGTATTCAAACACTCACCCAGTATATGTTAATCCTACAATTCGCTTTTCAAAGATATTTGATGCATCATACAACAGCGGAGATGATGAGCTTTTTGCGATAGATACTTTAAGGAGTGAAATTGGAGAAGAAGGGACAAGGAATATTACTAATGTTCTTTGTCACTATCTCTCACAATTAGACAGAATGAAGGGGCTTGATCCTTCACAACGGCTTATTGAAAAAATAAGAGATGAGATAGAATCAGGTTTGTGGGGAAAAAAAGTACAGCGGCTTTTCCCGAAGCTGACAATTTCTGACAGAGACCGTATTCTGTATAACCTTGCGCACAGAATAAACGATGACAAACAGTCGTTCTTTATGGAGACTGTCAAAATGTTGTTTCCTGTTTCATCGCTGTGCTTTGATACAAAAGCTAGTCTGTATTATCTTTTTATTGGCAGCGATGAAACGGAGTACAATGTTAATAAGCTGGAAGTAATTAAGACCTTGTTCTGGACAGTAAATCGAAATCTTTATGTCGTTTGGCAATATCATTACGGGATCGTCGGCTGCGATGATACCATGCATATCAACAGTATACAAATCGTCAGATGATCTTACGATCTGAATGTATTTCAAAAAAGCACTATTAAATAAAGGAGTGTCATATTTCAATGGATAAGAGTTATATGAAGGAAATTTTAGAATTATCAGGGCTATTTTCCGCCTTAGCCGCAGAAAATAAAAAAAACAGTAATACCGAAACTACAAAAGGAGTTGATGAGAATATGTCGTATAAGAGTTTTAATTCAAAGATAGCAAGCAAAATTACCGAAACTGCGAAAGGAGATACTAAGAAAATGAATACAACTACTAATTACACTTCCGATTGGGATGTATTTGTCGAGTCACTGTTGGAAGCATCATTGAAAGAGGAAAATCCTCCTCAAATCGATGAAGAGGGTAATGAAGTTCAAGAGAAATTGCCCAAAATAACGGATAAGACCTTATATGATGCAGAAGGTTTTGATATCCCGAATAAGATGGATTTGTATATTGGTTTGGATGTAACCGTAAAAGATAAGATCTTTGTGGATATTCATGAAAATTTCACCTTACGGCATACTGTGCTTTTAGTCAACGGTGAAGATAATGCCATCGGTTTTTTTGATATAGACACATACTATGAAGATGGTATATGTAGGCATTGTCTTGTGACTAAAGCGAATAATATAAATTTTAAGGATCACAAGAGTACAAAGTATTATTTCGTGTTCAACGCTTTTACAAGTAACAACCCGACGGGGAAATTATATAAAGCACCGATTGAAGTGGAATTGCATAAAACGCAAACAGCTTCTACACATTTATGCATTGACTTTGGAACATCCAATACGACTGTTGGCTGCTTCTTGGACGATCATTACGTTGAAAACATTTCTAATCTGGCAATTATCAATGGAAACGTTGTGCTTAATTCAGAAAACGTGGCTTCCTTTATAGAAAAAGGAAAGATCAACGGCAAGGATAGTTTTTATAATATAAACTATCGCAATATTGTTCCGACAGTTGTTTATGTTGTTAATTGCAGCGATCCCGAGAATATTAAATATGCCTTTGGATATGACGCAACAAGAAGAATTGAGAATGATAATTATTGCCCTAACGCAAGTTGTTTTATGGAGATCAAACGTTGGACATCTAATCTCGATATCAATGAGGATATTCAGGATATAAAGGGCAATAAAGCTGTAGTATCCAGAAGGGATATAATCGCTGAATATCTTCTTTATGTTATAAGAGAGGCTGAGAATCAGTTCAAGTGCAAGTTTAAAAATATACATATTTCTGCACCTGTAAAGCTTAAATCAAAGGTCTTGGATTTTTATGATGAGATCCTTGCCAAGTATGGATATACTCTTGAAAAGAAAAATGCCATCGATGAGGGAATAGCTGTTTTATACAGTATTATAAATAATCAGATAAAAGAAGAAAACTATGTGAACGGCAAAAGTGAAAAGGCTTTGATCATCGATTGCGGCGGTGGTACATCCGATTTGGCTTCCTGCGAGTTTACAATAAATAAAGATGAAGACGGCATCATTAATCTCGACATAAATACCGAGTACATGAACGGTGATGTTAATTTTGGGGGAAATAATCTCACATATCGTATCATGCAATATATGAAGATAGTATATGTTTGCATGATTAAGACGGATAAGCGTTTAAACATTGATGACCTGATCAACATCGATATTAATGCACTTTTCTCTTTTATTGAAGGTGAGCTTGAAAATGATGATGATGCTAAGATAAAGGAAAGGTATGAGGAGGTCTATCTTTCGATCAATAATGCATATGCAAAAGCTGAAGAAGTGATCCCTACCAGATTCAGCGAGTATGAGAATCAAACTAAGGAAACCTATGACAAAGTAAAGAATAATTTCTATTTTCTGTGGAAACTTGCAGATGAGATGAAAAAAGAGTTTTATCGCAGTACTTCTATCTCAAGATATACGTTTTTAAAGGATTATACGAAGGAAAAGGATATAGATCTGCAAGTTGGTCATGTCGAAAACTGGAGACTTTCAAGTTTTAACGATGATGGCGAACTGGAAGAACAGCCTTATCCGGATATCACATTTACAGCTAAGGAAATTGATAAGCTGCTCAGAGCCGATATTTATTATTTGGTCAGAAAGTTTTTGAATGACTTGTATATGAATAAAACATTAGATACATACAGCCAGATCAAACTGTCAGGACAGTCATCAAAAATCAATATTTTCATGGATTCTCTTAAAGAATTTCTGCCTGGTAAAAAGATCAAAAGCGGCAGGATCAATTCAAAGGGTACCGACGCTGAAGAATTGAAACTTCTGTGTCTTAAAGGCGCGATCATGTATCTCCACGCTTTGGAAATGTCGAATATAGAAGTATCTCTGCGAAATGAAACACAGAACATTCCGATCTCTGTTTATATCAAGACTCCAAATGGTGAAGATAAAGAGATGATAAAGCAGGGTAGCAACTGGAATCAGCGCGCTAACAAGGGCCGTCTGACAACTGCCGGTAAGGTCGTTTACCTTTATATGAGAAACGCAGATAAGGATATTGGCGAACCATATAAGTATAGCTGTGAAGATATAAAGTATAAACAGACTGATTTTAAAGAAATAAGCAAACTTTCCAACAAATTGATCAAACAAGACGATATAGATAATCTCCCTGCCAATAAACGATACTTCTTTGTTTTCTTGAACAAGGAGAAATGGGGATTTGATATTATGCCTGTTTACAGAGATGATAATGGCAATCTATATATTGGCGCAAAAGAGTTCTGCTCATTTGAGATGGATATTCTTCAAGAATCATTCTTCGATGGAAGAAAGTAAGGTGATAATTCATGTTCTTTCCTTCTTTCAACCAAGGAAGTGTTTTAAAGCAAAAAATGCTTGAAGCCCTGAGAGATTTTCCTCATACTGCGCTGGATGTTATATTTTCTGATTATGGAGAAGGTATCATATCAGGATTTGACGTTAAGCCGACAGCAGATAACTTCTTTCAGGTTTCTCCGGGGTTTTTGAAGATCAATGATAAGGTCTGTATTCTGACAGAAGCATTATCAATTGAACAAAAAGCCGGAAAGCACTATGTGTACATTTCGCTTCACAAAAATGATGATCCTGATGGCACAGACGTTGTACTTCATTGTGATCAAACAGATGAAACCGACGTCGAAAAGTTTGAGTTATTCAGGTATATCATGAACGCAGAAATGTTTGTGTATAAGGATGTGGACGAGCTGTTTAACTCGCCAATGAATCGGATAAATCAGCTGTTTTGTAAATACAGCGTAATTGGGGGAACTACTCTGCATCCTTATTATTTTCAGTTGTTTGCAAATGCTGTTCTTGAAAGCTCTGATGCTTCACAGAATGATATAGCGTTTGCATACCAGTGTTTAAATGGTATAACAAATATATCTGTAGTAAATCATTACTTCAATGGCGCAAGTTCAAACGAGGATGTCATAACTCAGATGAGAGATAAACTTGACAAATTAAAGAAAAAACTCAACGTTAAAGAAAGTCAGCCACAAAAGGTTGAAACACCCAAAAAAATGATAATAACCTGATTTGAACAGATGCAGAAGATCATAAAGCTGATTTGTTCTTGGCTTTCTCAATGAAGGGGCTTCAATATGGGACACGAACCTACCGTTCTCCAACGACTAAAATCATACCCAACATATCAATTTTATGCAGAGATAACATCTGATAAACTGTCGGGATCTGAGTTGTTTTGCCAGCTGGTACTTGAAACTTTCAGTTGGCTGCGCGCAAGACTGACCGTAGATATTCCGGCAGAGTTAAATACACCTGAACCTGAAGAATATTCAACTTTCTCTGAAGCACAGCTATGTTCCTTTACACTTGATCTGGGCTGGAAGGCTGATGTTACATATGTACCCGAACAGGGTATTTGGGCATTTTCATTGCGAGAAACTGATTTGGGTGCAAATATCGGTCGAGAAAACGAGCGTCCGCCGGTACAGGGCAGACTCTTTAAAACAGATATTTCTTTCATCAAGTGTGACAATATTGTTGAATGTGGCGTGCGAACAGTCGTAACCGAACCCGTTTCTTGTGATGCACCATGTGAGGTTTTCCGCCCAACTGTTGTAAGATCTATCATAGTAAATCCTAATTTTAAGCTGTCACACGGCGGTATTTTTCTTGATGCTAAACCTTTCCGGATAAAAACAAAATCTGATTTTGAACGATTCGCTGCGGCATTTCATAACCCACGGTTTGATTATCCTTTGATACTGATTGCTGATACAGGATTTGAGAATGAGAAGCAGACAGCAGTTATGACTGAATTACCTAAAATTGATGGTCTGTCCATGAGTTTTAGTTCAATTACTGCTGCACTTACGAATATGGTTTCTAAAAATTCACCTCAACGGCGTATTGAATTTCCATACGAGAGGCTCGCCGACAAACTAAAGGGATATGGTATTGTCTGCTATGTCTACGACAAAGTATTTTCAGTTCTTAATAACAAGTTGCATCTTGATCTGAAATCAGGTGACATTATCGTCTGTGTCCGAGGACAGCAAACAGAGCGTTTGTGTTATACCACATACTGTAAGGATATTGAAGCCTGCTATCAGAAACTCAAACATGAAATTCAAGAATTGCCTAAGAGACGAGCCTATGATTTCGGTAATGTTGTATTTCAGGCTGATGCACATCTTTTTTCATTGCAGAAACGGCGTGAAGCCGCTCAAACTATGGAGGAATCCTGCGCACTGTTTCAGCAAGAAAACTCAGAGTTGAAAGCACGACTTTCCGAATTAGAGCAGCAAGACAACGATTTGCGCGAGCGAAATGAAACGCTTCGCTTGACTAAAAAGCAGCTGCAAGACGCACTGGACGAAAACATTAAACTATTGGATTCTGTCAAAAAATTGAAAGCAGAATTTCAGAATCGGCAGGTTGCATATGAAAAAGCATCAGCGCTGGTGCAGTTTTATAAGGATAAGGCGGAAATAGCAGCCAGCTTTCCTACAGATAAAGATTCTGTCTGTGATTGGGCAGAAGCGCATTTTCCAAAAACGCTTGTAATCACACAGCGTGCAAGAACCGAATTGCGGAAGTATCAGGGCGGTTTAGATGTAACAATGCTCTGCGATGGTCTTCTGTATCTTGATGCCTATGCACGTGCCCGAAACGGCGAAATTACTGAAGAACAGCTTGTACTCTATACCGATCAAAGAAACTGGGAAGTATCTTTCTGCGGTAAGGAGGCAATTAAAATTCACGAAAGTGATTACACCGTCACGCATGAAGGAAAGAAGTATAAACTGGATATGCATATTAAATACGGCAACCGTGCCGCAAATTTAATTCGGATATACTTTTGCCGTGATGAGGATAGCGAAAAAATCATAGTTGGATCTATGCCTGAACATCTGGCAACAGTTTCAAAGAGTACATAAGTCTAGTGAATATTGGTCGGACTTCTTCCGAAAAACTATAGAAATTGATCTAAACAATTTATAAAGGAGCAGAGTCGTATAATGACCTTGCTCCTGTTTTTATATATTGAAAAATAGTTAGAAAATTTTATTACAAACAAGTCCTGAACAGAACTTCAGAAAGTTTTGCACAGGATGAACAACATCTTTTTCGACCGCTGCGCAAACTCCGTATCGCTGTTTCGCCCACCGGCGTGCTCAAATGTTTTTATTTTTCCGATAACTCACCGAGAAATCAGAAGTTATCAGTGTGCAAGTATGGTGTAAGTGGCTTCCCAGCTTCGCATAATTTGCACATCTGAAAATCCTGCTTTCTTTAGAACCTCAATTTCATGCTCCACTGTCAGTGGCGTGTCATAGTGATAAAACACATTTGGTTCAAGTCTCTGCTCGCTTTTCAGCCTTTCCAATTCAGAAAAGTAAAAATGCTCTGCTTCTTCCGAATCTGCGAAATAATCTGTCAGAACGAAATATCCATTGTCGGTCAGTGCAATATTCAGTTTTTTATACAGTTTCAGCTTTTGTGCGGCGGTGAAATGATGCAGCGATTCGACTGATACGGCGGCGTCAAAGCAGTTTGTTTCAAAAGGAACATCGAAATAAGAACCGCAAATCAGCTTGATTTTACGGTCTGAAAATTTCTGTTTCAGTGCTGACAGCATATCGGCTGACAAATCAATTCCCACCACTGACGCTTTACCATTTAGAGTGAAGTAGTATTCAAGTTCAATTCCTGTACCACAACCTAAATCAAGCACATAAGCATCATGCTTTGGCGGCAGCAAGGCTGCTGTATAGGGATAAAATTCCTTTGCGCCTTCAATTTCCATCATCATATGTTCGTCGTACCCATTCAAGCGGGTAGCGAAAAAAGCGTCCATTTTCTCAAGTTTCATATTATCCTCACTAAATCCCGATTTGTCGGGCAGTTTATTTGACAAAATTGTTGTAACATATTATCTAAAAAATTAGTGAATAATGAAAAATGAATAGTGAATAACGAATAGTACAGAAACGCCGCCTTACAGACTACTATTATCTATAAACTATTCACCACACTTTACGACTGATTTGCAGCCGTAAAGTGCAGAAGAAGCCTCTTTGAGACTTCTTCCCATTCACTATTCACTGAACCTTTAACGATAGTTAAAGGCGTTTCTGGCAGGGGCAGAAGGACTCGAACCCTCGGCACGTGGTTTTGGAGACCACTGCTCTACCATCTGAGCTATACCCCTGTATTTTTACGACTTTATTATTATATCACAGCAAATCTTTCTTGTCAAGAGCTTTTTTATATTTTTTACATCAGAATATTTCTTACCGATTTGTTGAAACTAATTGTTGCATTTTGCATGAAAGTGTGATACAATATATAGTGTATAGCAAACCAAAGCCGTTTGGCATATCCTGTAGTACGGGGGTGTGCCTTATGAATGGTCTGTATATAATATCACTTATAGTTGCTTTTTTGTCCGTGCTGCCGATAGTTATTCTTGTATGCCTTTCGGAAAAGCAGGGCAAAAAGCAGTTACATATCATCTGCGCCGACAGCTTTGAAAGTGCAGATGTACTCGAGCAGCGTATACGCGAGATATGGTGGGAAGACCGCTTTAACAGCGACAGCGCGAGTCGCAACATTTTTGTACTTACAGACAGCAAAAAACTGCGCAAAGAGCTTTCGGTAAGGCTTAAAGACGACCTGCCGCAGCTTGTGATAAAAAACAACAAAAGACTTATAAAGCTTCTGAGGAATGAAGAATATGAACACAAAAAAATATACCACGCTTAAAGGCACGGTAGACAGTGTAGTACATATCAGTGAAGAAACAGGTTTTGCCGTTATAATGCTCAACGCGGACGGAAAACCTGTTACAGTCGTGGGTGAGATAGGCGACGTTGACGAGGGTGAAGTGCTTGACTTGGTTGGAGAGTATACCACCCACCGCAAGTATGGCGAGCAGTTCAAAGCGCACCTTTGCGAGCGCGCCCTGCCTGCAAAAATCACCGATATACGAAAATATCTCGCAGGCGGCGTTATCAAGGGAATAGGCCCTGTGCTTGCCAAAAAGATAGTTGATATGTTCGGCGAGAGAGTTTTTGAAGTTTTTGAAAACGACCCGATGCAGCTTACCAAGATAGACGGCATTTCACCCAGAAAGGCGAAGAAATACGCCGAAGAATTTGCCGATAAGTTTGCGGTAAAACGGCTGATGTCGTATCTTTCGTCAAACGGTATAGCTGTAGCATACGCTATACGAGCCTATAAAGCGTGGGGCACTTGCGCACTTGAAATGATAGAGAGCAACCCTTACTGTATGTGCTCTTTCGAGGTAGGTCTGCCGTTTGGTAAAGCTGATGAAATAGGTCAGCGGCAGCAGCTTGCAAACGACTGCGAAGAACGCGTTCGTGCAGGTATAATGACGGTGCTTCTTAAAAATTCTACAGAGGGGCATACCTGCCTGCCTACAGATAAACTATGTCAGCTCAGCTGCAATTTTTTAGCTGTATCAGAAGATAAGTTTGACGAGATACTTCAGCTGCTCCACGATGACAAAGTGGTTATCAGGTATACCAAAAAAAGCGGCAGAACCTATGAAATGCTGCTTGACTTTGCAAAAGCAGACGTCAACATTTCGCGGCGGCTCAACATCATGAGCCAGCTTGCGTATGACAGCAAAGAAGATTTCAGCGATGTTATAGATATTGCGCAGGAGCAAAACGGCATTACCTATGAGGAAATACAGCGCGAGGCTATAAACACCGCGCTTTCTATCGGATTTTTAGTTCTTACCGGCGGCCCCGGAACAGGCAAGACCACCACTTTGAATGCAATAATTTCTTTGTTTGAGCAGCAGGGTCTTAACGTTATGGTAACAGCCCCCACCGGCAGGGCTGCAAAACGCCTTACCGAGCTTACGGGGCATGATGCAAAAACTATACACCGACTGCTTGAAGTAAAGTATGCCGACGGCGATGTGCCGCATTTTACCCATAATGAAGAAAATACACTCGGCTGCGATGTGTGCGTTGTAGATGAGATGTCTATGGTAGATTCGCTGCTTTTCGATGCTCTTTTGCGCGCGTTGCCGCTTACCTGTAAACTTATTCTTGTAGGCGACAGCGACCAGCTGCCTTCGGTAGGCGCAGGCAATGTTTTGAAAGATATTATAGATAGCGGAAAAGTGCCCGTTGTGCAGCTTCATGAGGTGTTCAGACAAGCTCAGTGCAGCCGCATTGTTACAAACGCCCACAGAATAATAAAAGGCGAACAGATAATCAGGGGCAACTGCGACGACTTCTTTTTCTTTTCAAGAAGCGGCAGGGGAGTGGCAGAGCTTATTGTAGACCTTTGCAAGGACAGGCTTCCTGCCGAGTACGGGATAATACCTACCGAGCATATTCAGGTCTTGTCGCCCACGCGTATAGGCATGAGCGGTACAACAGAGCTCAACCGCGTGCTTCAGGAAAAACTGAATCCGCCGGCAGATGATAAAGCAGAGATAAAAACCTTTATGAATATCTTCCGTGTCGGCGACAAGGTAATGCAGAACCGCAACAATTATGATATAGTCTGGCGCAGAGAAACCGAAAAAGGCGTTGAACAGGGCGCTGAAATATACAACGGCGATATCGGCACTATTCTTGATATAAACCGCTCTACGAATCTTGTTACTATTGATTTTGACGGCAGAGAATGTCTGTATACTGTTTCCATGATGGAGAACATCGAGCTTGCATATGCCGTAACGGTGCATAAAAGTCAGGGCAGCGAGTTTGACTATGTTATATACGCAGCCGATGAGTGCAACGAAAAGCTTCTTTACCGCAATTTGCTGTATACTGCTGTTACAAGGGCAAGAAAGATGTTCATTATCGTGGGCTCTACCGCTGTAATAAACTATATGATAAGGCATAATCATAAAACAAACAGATATACTTGCCTTAAAGAAATGTTGGCTGAGGATAACGGCGATGAAGTGGATATATAAAGTCGAGGCGTTTTTGCTCGATATTTTCTTTCCCAACAAATGCCCCGTGTGCGACAAAGATATAGGCTATGATGAACTTATGTGCAAAGAGTGCGAGAAAGAACTTGAATTTATCGGCGACAATTTTTGCCCACGCTGCGGACAGATAAAGTGCATCTGCGAAAGGGAAAAGCTTAATTACGACAGGTGTTTTTCATTTATATTTTATAAAGATGCAGGCAAGAGCGGCGTTATCGCATTGAAAGAACGCCACGGCACAGGCTTTGCGGAATATTTTGCAATAAAGGCGGCAGAATATCTCAAAGAAAACGGGCTTTCCGATAAGATAGACATTATAACTTCTGTGCCTGTTACAAAGCGCAAAATGCGCGAAACAGGCTATAATCACGCGCATATTTATGCAAAGATGATACACAGGCATACAGGTATTCCTGTAAATGGCAAGCTTCTTATTAAGACAGACAAAACGCTGGTTCAGCATGATCTTTCTGCCGAAGAGAGAAAACAGCGCGCCGCAAAAGCTTTCAGATTTATTTGCGATGAAAACTTAGTTCGCGGCAAAACGGTGCTTTTGTGCGATGATATACTAACTACCGGCAGTACGCTGAGTTATTGTGCAAAGGCTCTTAAACAGGCAGGCGCACAAAACGTTATATGCTGCACTATTGCGATCACACCGCTCGGCGGCAAAGACAAAAGCGCTGATGTATAAATAATGACCTTTCGGATATATTATGTATATCTGATACGGAGGTCATGGCAATGCTTGAAAAGAACGATCTTAACATTTTGCAGTCGGTAATAGCCAGAGAAAGCGAGCTTATAGAAAAATACGAGAACTATTTGCAGCAGATACGCGAACCGCAGCTGAGAAGCGATGTACAAAGCCTGCTTGCACAGCACAGAAATCAGTATAACGCCATGCTTGGCATACTGGAGGGCGGAGAATGAAACAAAGCGACAAAGATATTATTTCTATGCTTATAGAAAACAACGCCTCTCAGCTTATAAGTATGTGCAGTGCAATAACAAAAGTGAGCGACACTTCGCTTGAACAGCTTTTGCAGACCGACATTTTTGAGGACGTAAGAATTATACAAAAACTTAAAGGCATGAAATGAAAAACTCCCGATACCGCATTAAGTATCGGGAGTTAGTTATGTTTTTATTTCAGCCTGCCTGTGTTTTTCAGCAGAGAGATTATCTTTTCGTGCGGGTCGATTATCGCGGATATCGAAAGATCATGGTTAAGGGAAGCTATAAAGTATGCTATGTATTTTGCGCAGTCAACCTCGTGGAACCACTCTCTTGACAGAAGCTCGGGCGTTCTGTATGTCAGATTCGTGCCGAACACGCCGTCTATCATGCCCTTGTTGTATGCCTCGTCAAACAGCGAAAGACCATTAGTAAATAGAGGATATGTAGCATAAGCGTAAATTTTGCGCGCATCTCTCTTTTTAAGCTCGGCGGCAACTTCAAGCATTGATTCACCCGAAGATATAATGTCGTCGGCTATGAATACGTCTTTTCCGCCTACAGAATTTCCGAGAAACTCATGTGCAACTATCGGGTTGCGACCATTTACAATTACCGAATAATCGCGCCTTTTGTAGAACATACCGAGATCCACGCCCAGAACGGAAGCATAGTACATATTTCTGTTTATAGCGCCCTCATCGGGTGAAACTATCATGAAGTGTTCCTTATCAACGTTAATGTCGGGTATTGCCCGAAACAGCGCTTTCAGCACCTGATAGGTGGGAATAACGTTGTCAAAGCCCATAAGGGGTATGGCGTTCTGAACGCGCGGATCGTGTGCATCAAAAGTTATGATATTCGCTACTCCCATCGACTCCAGTTCCTGAAGAGCCACGGCGCAGTCAAGAGATTCACGGTAGCTTCTTCTGTGCTGCCTGCCGCCGTAAAGTATCGGCATAATAACGTTTATGCGGTGAGCCTTGCCGCCTGCCGCCTGTATAAGTCTTTTCAGATCCTGATAATGGTCATCCGGTGACATTGAGTTGTGCGAGCCGAACATATCGTACTTTACATTATAATTTCCCACATCGCACAGTATAAACAGGTCGTCGCCGCGAACGGTAGATTTAATAAGCGCCTTGCCGTCACCCGAAGAAAACCTCGGGCAGTCGGTCTCAACAAGATATGAATCCTGCTCCGAGCCGCCTTGCTTGTACCATTCAACAAGGTATCTGTTGATCTTTTCGGCAAGCTCCTGAGTACCGTTCATTGCAATAATACCAAGATTAGCTACTTTGTCCTGCTGATTAAACAGCATATCATTTTTTTCCATAACCATTATCCTCTCCGCGTTTTTATAGGGATAACCCCGTCCGAACATATCTATATATTGATTATAACTTATTTAAACTTAATTTACAATACCTAAATATTGATTTCTGTTTATTTTACAAAAATTTTAAATATCGGTCAATATATTTTTACGATATGGATATGCGATATGAATATTATTGTCAAAAAAATATTGCTATTTTTCATAAAATGTTATATAATATAAGAGTGTATAACTATAAAATGACATAAGACAAGGAGAAAAGAGCGATATGACAAAGACAGAAAGATTTTTTGAAGAGCTTAAAAACAGGAAGATCGCCGTTATCGGCGCAGGGGTAAGCCATCTTGACATGATAAAGCTTTTCCTGTCAAAGGGTATAGACGTTACCGTATGCGACAAGGCGGATAAGGAAAAATTTGGTGTGCAGCTTTATAATGAGCTTAAAAGCCTAGGTGCGAAGTTTGCTTTAGGTGAGGACTACCTTGACGAAATGCTCAGATGCGATGTTATCTTCCGCACACCGGGTATGTATTACAATTCGCCTGCGCTGACTGAGGCGCGTCAAAAGGGGATAGTTGTAACATCGGAAACAGAGGCTTTCTTTGACCTGTGCCCCTGCAAGATATATGCAATAACAGGCTCTGACGGCAAGACTACAACAACAACTCTTGTATCAGAATTTTTCAAGGCTGAGGGCAAGAATGTGCATCTCGGCGGCAATATAGGCAAGGCTCTGCTGCCGATGATAGAAAGTGTTAAAGACGACGATGTAGCGGTTGTTGAGCTATCCAGCTTTCAGCTGCTTTCAATGCGCGAATCGCCCGATGTGGCAGGCATCACGAACATAACGCCTAATCACCTTAATGTTCACGGCACAATGGAAGAATATATAGGCGCAAAATGCAATCTTTTGCTGCACCAGAACGCTTTTTCAAGGGCGGTACTCAGCTATGACAATGAGACCACACGTAAGCTTAGCAATATAGTAAGAGGCGAACTTCGGTATTTCAGCCGCATGGTAAAGGTCGATAACGGTGCATTTCTGCGTGAGGACGGCATGCTCTGTTATAACGAACACGGCAATATAACAGAATACTGTCACAAAGATGACATACGCATACCGGGTATGCACAATGTTGAAAATTACCTTACCGCAATTGCGATGACATATCCCGAAGTATCGCCCGAAACGGTGAAAAAAACTGCCAAAGAGTTCGCAGGCGTAGAGCACAGGATAGAATTTGTCCGCGAGCTTGACGGCGTTAAGTATTACAACAATTCTATTGCCTCCAGCCCGACAAGGGTGCTTGCCTGCCTTGCATCGTTTGATCAGAAACAGATACTTATACAAGGCGGCTCTGATAAAAGCATTTCGTTTGAACCTATGGCTGACCCTATCTGCAAAAAATGCAAGGTGCTTATCCTCATGGGTCAGACAGCACAGAAAATACAAGACGCCGTGACTGCATCGCCGCTTTTTAAAGACAGCGGAATAAAAATAATCCGTGTTGCAAATATGCAGGAAGCTGTGCAGGCGGCGCATGATAACGCAGTACCGGGTGATATTGTATCTCTCTCGCCGGCATGCGCAAGTTTTGATATGTACAGAATGTTTGAAGAACGCGGCAAGCATTTCAAGCAATGTGTGAATGAACTTAAATAACAGGTGAATTTTATGGGTCTTGATACTTTTGAGCTTTTGAAAGCTCTCGTAGAGAAAAACGGCGTTTCTGGCGCTGAAAACAGCGTTGCTGAGTACGCAAAAGAAATACTAAGCATATACGGCGAAACATGCATTGACGTTCTCGGCAATGTGCTTTGCAAGGTCGGAAAGTTTGACAACAGCAAGCCGACACTTCTTCTCGATGCGCATATTGACGAGATAGGAATGATAGTTACCTATATTACCGAAGACGGCTTTCTTAAAGTTTCAAACGTCGGCGGCATAGATAACAGGGTGCTGACAGGTCAGACGGTGAAGATATACGGCAGTAAAACCGTTGACGGCGTTATTGCTTCTACTCCTCCGCATCTGAAAAAAGACAGCTCTGCCACTGCTGATATTTCTGAAATTTATATAGATACAGGCATGACGGGCGAAGCTGCAAAAGAAATAATTTCCCTCGGCGACAGAGTGTGTATTTATAACAGTCTTGAAAGGCTTGAGGGCAACTTTGTTACTTCTCACGCGCTTGATAACAGAGCAGGCTGCGCAGCTGTGATACTTGCCGCAGATATGCTTGAAAATACAGATACTAAGTATAACGTCTGCGTTTTGCTTTCTGTTCAGGAAGAAGTGGGCGAGAGAGGTGCGAAAACGGGTGCTTTTACGCTAGACTGCGATAAAGCTATCGTTGTAGATGTATCTTTCGGGCTAACTCACGGCGAAGATGCAGCTGACTGCGGCGTGTGCGGAAATGGCGGCATGATAGGCATTTCGCCCTCGCTTTGCAGAGAGATGTCAGACGAGCTTATCAATATTGCTAAAGATAAAGATATTCCGTATCAGATTGAAGTTATGAACGGCAAAACGGGCACTAATGCAGATGCTATAGGCATAAGCAGAGGCGGCGCAAAAACCATTACTATTTCAGTTCCGCTGAAACATATGCACACGCCCGTTGAAGTTGTTGATATGCGCGATATTGAAAACACGGCGCGGCTTATCTGCGAATATATAAAATAGTGGTGATATAAATGACCGATATGATAAATGAAATACGCGCTCTGTGCGCCATTGACGGCGTTTCAGGGCGTGAGGACAAAGTAAGAGAGTATATAATAAGCAGGCTCAAAGGCAAGGCAGAGAGCATAACCACAGACAACCTTGGCAATGTTATTGCTTTTGTTAAAGGCAAAAAGCCTGCCGCCAAAAAAGTTATGATCTCCGCGCACATGGACGAGGTAGGGTTTATTGTCACGCATATAAACGGCGACGGCACAATAAAAATTGCTCCCGTGGGCGGTGTAGATGAGCAGGTGGTTTTCGGCAGGCGTATAAAAATAAACGACAAAATTGCTGTCATAGGCGGAAAAGCTGTTCACAATCTTTCTGCCGATGAGCGCAAAAAGACGGTCAGATTTGAAAATATGACTGCCGATATAGGCTCTTCTTCAAAAGAAGAAGCCGAAAAGCTGGTCTCCCTCGGCGATGTGGGTACATTTTGCAGCGATTTTCTGACCCTTGGCAAAGATAAGATATGCTCTAAAGCTATAGACGACCGCGCAGGCTGTGCCATTATGCTGAGAATGATAGACGAGGGTGTTAAATACGACACATATTTTGCGTTTATGGTACAGGAGGAAATAGGGCTTCGAGGCTCGACCTGTGCGGCGTACACCATAGCGCCCGATGTTTCGATAGTTTTAGAGACCACCACAGCCGCCGATATACCGCCGTCACAGGGCGATGAAAGAGTTTGCGAACTTGGCAGCGGCGCGGTAGTATCTTTTATGGACAGGCATACGATTTACGACAGGCAGCTTTATGACCTTGCATTTGAAACCGCAA
>CANRPG010000007.1 GCA_947632425.1 uncultured Clostridia bacterium
CGAGAGTGCATGAAGAACGAAACCTTTGCAGAAATTGCCTCCACGCCTTCCGCCTGCCTTGAATACGGCAATCCGCCCTATAGGCGCTGGCTTTCAAACAGCAATAAGCTGCTTGATAGCTGCGAGGGCGTGAACGGCGTTAAAACGGGCTTTACAGATAAAGCAGGCAGATGTCTTATTTCAAGCTGCGAAAGAAACGGCGTTAAGCTTATTTGCGTAACGCTTGATGCGCCAAACGACTGGCAAGACCACAACCGTATGCTGAATTTCGGCTTTTCTCAGCTTGTGAACGTCTCGCCTGAGTGCGATTACCGTGCGTTTTCGCTAAGTGTCGTAGGCGGCAAAACGCCCAACGTAATGTGCTCGGTCGTGGGCGAACCGTCAGTCACCCTGTATGCAAACGAGGCAGACAAAGTCAAAAGCGAAGTCATTCTGCCAAAGTTTTTATATGCGCCCATAGCGGCAGGGGAGAAAGTCGGCGAGATACGCTTCACGCTCGGCGAAGATGTGGTGTACGTCTGCGATATATGCTCAAATGAGTATGTAGAAATGCAGAAGACCGAAAAGCAAAGTGCTATAGATAAGCTGAAAGACAAGCTGGAAGATTTTATACACAGCTGACAGGGGAGCTAAGCTTCCCTTACATATTTTTTTACATCGCGGGGACGCGAGAAAGGACGGAAAAAGTCATGGAAAAGGTAAGAATACAGAAAATTATCTCCGATGCAGGGTATTGCTCTCGCAGAAAGGCAGAGGAGTATATAGCGGCAGGTAAAGTAAAAGTCAACGGCAGACCCTGTTCTCTCGGCGATAAGGCTGACCCTATGAAAGACCTGATAACCGTTGACGGCGAAAGGATTTATGTAGAGCGCAAAAAGCAGTTTGTATACATAATGCTGCATAAACCGCGCGGCTACATAACCACCGCCAGCGATGAACTTGACCGCAAGTGCGTTACCGACTTGGTCGCAGATGTCGGCACGCGTGTTTACCCCATAGGCAGACTGGATAAGCAGTCGGAGGGGCTTTTGCTTCTGACAAACGACGGCAGCTTTGCCAACGAGATAATGCACCCTTCCAACCACGTTACCAAAACTTACAGAGTAACAGTGCGCTCTATGCTTACAGATGAGATAGTGGTAAAGCTCTCCGAGGGCGTTGTTATAGATACCGGCAGAACGCTTCCCTGCACCGTTACAGTGCTTACAAACGAGCCTGACAGAGCGGTCATGCAAATGGTGATACGCGAGGGCAAGAACCGCCAGATACGCAAAATGTGCGAGGCGGTCGGTCTTGAAGTAGCTCGCCTCAAGCGCACCGCGATAGGCCTCGTAAAGCTGGGTATGCTGAAACCCGGCAGCTACCGCGAGCTTACTTCGGAAGAGGTAAGGGCTTTGCGTGCGGCGGCACAGAAAAAATCAAACGGAGGCAAACGGTAATGCTACAGATATTGCAGACAAGACATATAGAAAATTACAGCGATATTATAAATAAACTCGGTATTGAAAGCGATACCGTCAGCGTTGCCGAGGCTACCGAGCAGGACAAAGTGACAGGCTTTGGCGTATACTATATAGACTTTGACAAAATGGCGGTAGTCATTCGCTATGCGAAGTATGACGACCTTATGCTTGCAGACGGCATCTACCGCAGTATACTTTTTATAGCGATGATGAAAGGCATAGAAAAGGCAGAATTTGTGCTTGACGGCGAAAAACTGTCCGCCGATGTTAAAAAGCTGCACCTTGCCGACGAAAATATGAAGATAGAAAGCATAAGCGAGATGCTTGACGGCTGCAAAAACTGCAAAAACGCTTGAATACTTAAATAAAGACAGATGTTTTGCGCATCTGTTTTTTGTTTTGTACTGCTTGACTTTTTTTCATTTTGTGGTATAATATAATTTGGTATAATAGCAAAGTGCGCTAAAAGCATATTTTCGCCCCGAAAGGTTAGAATAATCCGTGAAAAGGGGCGATATAATGTGTAAAGAAAACACCTGCGAGGAAAACGAGGATATAGAGCGCATAGAATCAGTAGGCGAGGTCATCTCGCACAATGCAAAGCACCTGATACACTGCCTTAGCATAATAGGTCAGGTCGAGGGTCACTATATTCTCCCACCGCAGAATAAAACCACAAAATACGAGCATATAATACCTGCACTTGTTGCCATTGAGCAGGATCTTTCAATAGAGGGGCTCGTGATAATACTCAACACCGTCGGCGGCGATGTTGAGGCAGGGCTTGCTATAGCAGAGCTCGTCGCAAGTATGAAAACGCCAACCGTTTCGCTGGTCGTCGGCGGAGGACATTCGATAGGCGTGCCGCTCAGCGTGTGTGCAAAACGCTCGTTTATAGTGCCGACAGCTACCATGACCATTCACCCCGTGCGTATGAACGGCACACTGCTCGGTATTCCGCAAACGCTTTCATATTTTGATAAAATGCAGGAAAGAATAGTGCGCTTCGTTACCGAAAATTCGCGCATTACAGAAAAGCGCTTCCGCCAGCTTATGATGACCACCGGAGAGCTTGTTATGGACGTAGGCACGGTGCTTGACGGGAAAGATGCTGTAAAAGAGGGGCTTATTGACGAGCTGGGCGGACTTTCGCAGGCGATAGAATGCCTCTACCACATTATTGAAAGCGAACCGAAGGTGTACTGATATGCTGTATACGATAATATCACTGGAAGATGTTTTGTGCGAAAATAATAATATAAAGGCGGCAGATGATTTTTTCTCGACCGACCCATATGAATATCTTGACTTGCTAAGCAGATAACAGATATATAAAGACAATTGAGAGGAGCATAATATGGACATTCTTAATACTATAGTGCAGGCGATAATACAGGGGCTGACCGAATTTCTGCCGGTCTCCAGCTCGGGGCATCTGTCGCTGTATCAGCACTTTACGGGCAAAAGCGGCGAGGGAGCACTGATGCTGTCGGTATTTTTGCATATGGGCACACTGCTGGCGGTAATAATAGCATTCCGCGATACAATATGGGCGCTGATAAAAGAACTCGGCGCGCTTATCAGAGATGTTTTCAAAGGCAGATTCAAGTGGAAAGAAATGAACGGCGAGCGCAGGCTCATCTTCATGCTGATATTCTCCACCGCCGTGCTGATACCGTTTTATTTCTTCAAAGACTTTTTCGAGGGCGTCAGCGAGGACAGCAGTGTAATGGTCGAGGGCTTCTGCTTTTTGTATACATCGCTTATCCTGTTTTTGTCTGACAGATTCTGCAACGGCAAGAAAGTGCCAAAAGATATAACGGTGAAAGACTCGCTGGTGGTAGGCGCGTTTCAGGGCGTTGCACTGCTGCCGGGCGTGTCGCGTTCGGGTTCTACCATATCTTCGGGTCTGCTGTGCGGATTTTCAAGAGATACCGCTGTAAGATACGCATTTATCCTCGGCATACCTGCAATATTCGGCGGCGGTCTGCTTGAAGCGGCAGATGCTGTAAAATCAAACGTTTCGTTTGACCCGTTGTGCCTCGTGGTAGGCTTTGTGGTAGCCGCTATCGTGGGTCTTTTGTCTATAAAAATGGTGTCTTGGCTTTTAAAGAGCAATAAATTCAAGATATTTGCAATATATACGCTGGTGCTGGGTCTGGCAGTAATAGGCGTTTCAATATACGAAGTCGTAACGGGCGAGCCCGTAGTTATAAACATATAAAATATATAAAAGAGAAGTACAAAAGAAAGGACGGCTGATGCAATGGCTCAGCAGAATAAAACGGCATCGCAGCGCTCGTCTGCAAAGCAGTCGGCAGCTTCGGGCAAAAAGCCTGCCGCTAAAAAGACAGCAGATGTCGGTTTTACTGCCGAAAAAAGGCGAAAACTGTCGCTTATACTGTTTTTCTACGGCGTGCTTACAGTCTTTATAACATTTATAAAAGGCGCAGGTTTCTGGACTACTCTGCACAACATTACCTTCGGAATGTTCGGCGGCACAGCATTTATATACGCGCCGCTTGTGATATACATATCGATAATGATAGCCACCGAAAAAACACGCAGCGATGTTATTGTAAAGCTCATTCAGGGCGTTCTGGTAATACTGCTTTTCAGCGGACTTTTCCAGATACTTGCAGTCGGCAGTGTTGAAGGCAAGACCGCGGCGCTTATGGTGAAGGGGCTTTACAGAGACGGCGTGAACAGAAAAGGCGGCGGCGTTATGAGCATTATCTTCGGCGGTCTGCTGCTGAAAGTGTTCAGGCGTGTCGGCGCTACCATTATAATAATACTGCTCACCTTGTTTTTCTTTATAATGCTCTCCGGCTGGACATTGCCGCAGGTGTGGGGATTTGTCTCAAAGCCGTTCAAGGCTATATATGAGGCTTTTAATGAGCAGAGCGAGCAGCGAAGTGAACGCCCCGTGCGCGTAAAAGAAAAGCCTGTGACCGAGCAGAAGGTAACGCGCGAAGAAAACAAGAAAAAGCGCGTAGATATTGCAAAATATTATACCGAGGATCTCGATGACGAGAACGACGACGTTTTCATGGCAGATATGGGGTACGAGGGCTTTACATCTGTAGATGAGCTTGACAAGAGCGAGGATCTTGATATAGTGCTTCCGCCAAGACCTTTCGGCCCCAAGCCCCCAAAGAAAGACTATTTTGAAGAAGTGGACAAGCTTCGCGAGTCCAGACAAGGCAGCAAACAAGGCAAGTCGTCCGTCACAAGCGATGATATAACACAGCCTGATTTTTCGGCTATCGAAGAGCAGGCAAAGCAGATGCAGGAGCTTATTGACCGCAATACCGAAGAACCTGTTTACGATGAAGATGAGATGTATTTTGAGCCGAGCGGTCAGTCGTCTTTTTTAGACAGCAAAAAGGTCGAAAAACCGCAGCAGCTGCCGCCTATATCTCTTCTGGAAGATGCCAATAAAAAGATAAATTCTTCAGCGACCGATGCCGAGAGCCAGCAAAGGGCAGTAACACTTGTTGAAACGCTTAAAAGCTTCGGCGTGCTTACAAGGGTGGTAGGCATAAGCCGCGGACCTTCGGTTACAAGATATGAATTGCAGCCTGCCGCAGGCGTGAGGGTATCAAAAATAACCAACCTTGCAGATGATATTGCTCTCAACCTCGCTGCCGAGGGCGTAAGAATTGAAGCGCCTATACCCGGCAAGCAGGCGGTGGGAATAGAGCTTTCCAACACCACAAGAGAAACGGTCTCGATAAAAGAGCTGATAGACAGCGAAGAATTTCGCAGCGCAAAAGGCAAACTGTGCTTCGCGGTCGGCAGGAATATCGAGGGCAGTATTGTTATGGGCGATATACGCAAAATGCCGCATCTGCTCATAGCAGGCACTACAGGTTCGGGTAAGTCTGTGTTCACAAACTCTATCATAATGAACATACTTTACCGCGCCACTTCCGATGAAGTAAAGCTTATGCTTATAGACCCAAAACAGGTCGAATTTCCTATATATAACGGTATACCGCACCTTATCGCGCCCGTTATTACAGAGCCGAGAAAAGCGGCAGGCGCGCTGGGCTGGGCAGTCACAGAAATGACAAGACGATACAGCCTTTTCAGCGATAATTCGGTTCGTGAGTTCAACGATTATAACAAGCTTGCCTCGCAGACCGAAGGCATGGAAAAACTGCCGCATATAGTTATAGTTATAGACGAGCTTGCCGACCTTATGATGGCAGCCGCGCGCGAGGTAGAAGACTCTATTTGCCGTATAGCGCAGCTTGCAAGAGCCGCAGGTATGCACCTTATAATCGCAACGCAATCGCCGCGTGTAGACGTCGTAACAGGTCTTATCAAAGCGAATATGCCTTCGAGAGTCGCGCTCAAAGTTTCAAATAATACCGATTCACGTATCATTCTTGACGAGGGCGGCGCTGAAAAGCTTCTCGGCAACGGCGACCTGCTCTTCAAACCCGTGGGTCTAGATAAACCCAAGAGAATACAGGGCAGCTATGTCAGCACCTCTGAGGTAAAAGCGGTAGTTAAGTTCCTTAAAAATCAGCAGACCGCAACTTACGACGAAGAAGTGCTTGACGGCATAGAAAAGAATATCCCCGTTCCCAAGGGCGAAAAACCGCAGGCCGACTTTGATATTGATTCTTCCAAGGGCGATGATATGCTTGAAGCGGCAATAAAAGTCGTAGTAGAAAACCAACAGGCTTCAACATCGTTCTTGCAGAGAAAACTCAACCTCGGCTATGCAAGAGCAGCGCGAATAATGGACACTATGGAAACTATGGGAATAGTAGGCCCTGCCGTGGGCGCAAAACCGCGCGAGGTCAAAATGACTCTCTCGCAGTGGCAGGAGCGCGAGGCAATGCGCGAATGAAACGCACAAACTCCGAGCAGAGCGGCGCACAAAAATTATATGCCGCAATAGGTATCATAGTAGTCGTTGCCGTACTCACCATGCAGGCGCTTATGCATTTCGGCGTTATAACGGGCAGTCAGCTGTCAGCGTTTTTCAGACTTTCAGAAAAGCCCGTAAGCGACGATCTTTCAGTACATTTTGTAGATGTAGGTCAGGGCGACTGCGAACTTATTGTATGCAACGGCGAGGCTTGCCTTATTGACTGCGGCGAGCAGAATATGGCGACAAAAGTGAAAGGGTATCTCTCACAGCAGGGGATAGAAAAGCTCAAATATCTGATAATTTCGCACCAGCATACCGACCATATGGGCAGCGCAGCCGACATTCTGGAGTATGTAAAAGTTGATAAAGTGATAATGCCCGATATCCCCGATGAGCTTATCCCGACTAATACCGTTTATGAAGATTTTTTAGATACCGCCGATAGGCTGGGCGCGCAGATCTACACCGCAAAAGAAGAAACACTGGAGCTCGGCGGCTGTGAGATACATATACTTCCGCAAAGTTTTCATGAAGAATATGAAAGCCTGAACGACTATTCACTGTGCGTGAAAGCTGTGTATAAAAACGTATCTTTCCTGTTTACGGGCGATGCCGAAACCGCCGAGGAGCAAAATATCCTGCAAAGCGGTTTCGATATTTCGGCAGATGTGCTTAAAGTGGGGCACCATGGCTCTTCTGGTTCTTGCAGCGATGAATTTCTGTCTGCCGTGGGCGCTGAGTATGCCGTTATAGAAGTCGGCGTGGGCAACGATTACGGTCACCCCACAAAGGCGGCGCTTTCGCGGTTGGGGGAGCATTGCAAACATATATACCGCACCGATATAAACGGCAGCGTTGTTATCCGTACAGACGGCGAAAATATTGAAGTACAGTGCGAAAAAGAAGATGCAAACTATGGAAGATCAGAGCAGTAAAATATATTCCGTGGCCGAGATAGCTGACGGTAAGGTAAAGCTTTTAAGCCAGAGCGGCAAGGCTTTGTATCTTGAAAAAAGCGCGCTTCCGCCTAATATCAGAGAGGGCGATATGCTGCGGTTTGACGGCGAGGTCAGCAAAGATAAAGCAGCCACCGCCGCACGCAGAAAAAGTATAAAACATAAAGCTGACAGACTTATAAAAAAGTGAGAGGAAGTCTTTAAAATGCAGACAGGCAGCGACCTTCTGGAGCTTATTGACAACAAGTATCCGCAGATGTCGAAAGGTCAGAAAATCATAGCCGACTATATCAGAGAGCATTACGACAAAGCCGCGTTCATGACCGCGCTGAAATTCGGTCAGACGGTGGGCGTGAGCGAGAGCACGGTGGTAAGGTTTGCCTCCGAGCTGGGCTTTGAGGGCTACCCCGAGTTGCAGACCGCCTTGCAGGATCTTATGCGAAGCAAGCTGACATCGGTGCAGAGGATAGAGATAGCCTCCGACAAGATAGGCGACGACGACATACTCGATGCGGTGTTGCAGCATGATATCGAGCAGATACGCCACACCCTTGACGAGACCGACAGACAAGACTTCAACATGGCGGTGGACAGAATATCGACCTGCCATACCATATATATAATAGGCGCAAGGAGCAGCGCATCACTGGCGCAGTTTCTAACACACTATTTCAACCTTATCTTTCCGCGCGTAAAGCTGGTGCATGCATCTACAAGAAGCGAGCTTTTCGAGCAGATTCTGCGCATTGACGAAAAAGATGTGCTTATCGCCATTTCGTTTCCTCGCTATTCAAGACAGACCATAGAGGCAATTCGCTATGCACATTCGCGCGGCGCAGGGGTAGTAGCCATTACCGACTGCGCATCATCTCCGCTGACACAGTTTTCTGATTATGACCTTTTCGCTAAAAGCGATATGGCTTCTTTTGTAGATTCGCTTGTAGCGCCGCTGAGCGTTATAAATGCGCTTATTGTTGCCGTTACAAGAAATTTAGAACGCTTAGAGGAGATCTGGCGCGAGTTTGAGGTATACGAACCTGCCAAAAGCGGCGACGAGGACGGCAAATGAGCGGCGAAGCTCTGATAATCGGCGGCGGTGCGGCAGGAATGTTCTGCGCTGTGTGTCTGGCTCGCGGCGGCGTTGAGTGTACGGTGCTAGAGAAAAATGCTTCCACAGGCAAAAAGATGATGATAACAGGCAAGGGAAGATGCAACGTCACCAACAACTGCGATGCCGATACGGTCATTAAAAACATTCCGCGCAACCCAAAATTTATGTACAGTGCGCTGTATAATTTTTCGCCGAAAGATACAATGAAGTTTTTTGAAGACCTCGGCGTTGAGCTAAAAACAGAGCGCGGCAATAGGGTCTTCCCCGTGAGCGATAAAGCCGCAACCGTGGTGAACGCCTTGCAGCATGAGATGAAACGCCTCGGCGTGCGCGTGCTTAAAGAGAACGTCAAAGATATAGCTCTGAACGACGGCAAAAAGATAGTTACTACCGATAAAGATACCCATTTTTCGCAGAATGTCATAATAGCCACAGGCGGCAAAAGCTACCCTGCCACAGGCTCTACGGGCGACGGCTATATTTTAGCGCAAAAGCTCGGTCATACCGTTACAGATGTTTCCCCTGCGCTCGTGCCGCTTGTAATTAAGGGTGGCGAGGCTGCGCAGATGATGGGGCTTTCGCTTAAAAATGTCACCTTAACTCTTACAGATATAAAAAAGAATAAAACGCTTTATAAAGAATTGGGCGAGATGATTTTCACACATTTCGGCATTTCGGGGCCGCTCACACTGTCGGCAAGTTCGCATATACAGGCTATGGAAAAGGACAGATACTGCGCCGATATTGACCTGAAACCTGCCCTTTCAAAAGAGCAGCTCGATGTGCGTATACTGCGTGACTTTTCGCAGGAGAAAAACCGCGATATTGCAAATTCTCTCGGCAGGCTGCTGCCGTCGTCAATGATACCTGTCATAATAAAACGCAGCGGCATACCGCCCGAAACAAAGGTTAATTCCGTCACCAAAGAGCAGCGTGCGCGCCTTGTTGACCTTTTAAAATGTTTCAGACTATATATCGACGGATTTCGACCGATAGAAGAAGCTATAATCACAAGAGGCGGAGTAAACGTTAAGGAAATAGACCCGAAAACTATGCAGTCAAAGCTGTGTAAGGGCGTTTACTTTATCGGCGAGGTGCTCGATGTAGATGCCTACACAGGCGGCTTTAACCTGCAAACAGCGTTCTCAACGGCGTATGCCTGCGCCGAAAGCATAAAGAATAACGGAGGATAACTATGGGTGTAAATATTGCGCTTGACGGTCCCTCGGGGGCTGGAAAATCAACAATAGCCAAAATGCTCTCTGAAAAAATGGGGTATATCTATGTCAATACCGGCGAGCTTTACAGGGCGGTCGCGCTGTATATGCTGCGCGGCGAGGTAGATATACAAAACGACGAGGCAGTGGCGCAAAAGCTCCCCGAAATAAAGATAAGCATTGAATTTGTAGACGGCTTTCAGCACGTTATGCTGTGCGGCGAGGACGTGACTTCTCTGCTGCGCACCCCCGAAGTTTCAATGTGCGCTTCAACAGTCTCGGCTGTGCCTGCGGTGAGAGAGTTTTTGCTCTCAATGCAGCGCGACTTAGCCAAGCGCTATGATACCGTAATGGACGGCAGAGATATAGGCACGGTCGTGCTGCCAAACTGCGACGTTAAAATTTTCCTTACCGCCTCGGCAGAAGAAAGAGCCATGCGCCGCTTCAAAGAGCTTCAGGCAGCCGGCGACAGCTCTACCTATGAGCAGGTTTTAGAAGATATAAATCAGCGCGACTATAACGACAGCCACCGCGATATCGCGCCCCTCAAAAAGGCAGACGATGCAGTCGAAGTTGATACCACACAGTATGACTTGCAGCAGTCGGTGCAGATGATCTCAGATGTTATAGAGAAAAAACTCGCCGAGCGTAAAGAGCAGGAGAAGAAAACATCACGCCGCGAGCTTATAGACCTTGACGATATAAAGCCCGTCACGAACCCTAAAAAAATAGGCTTCATAAAGCTGTTTTTCTATGGAATAGTCAGGTGGATCATCTTTATTATATATAAGATAAAGTTCGATATAGTATATGAGGGACTGGAGAACCTGCCGAAAACAGGCTCGCATATCATAGCTTCAAACCACCGCAGCTACCGCGACCCCGTGTTCGCCGCTATGAGAATACGTGTGCCTTGCAGCTTTATGGCGAAGGAAGAGCTTTTCAAAGGCAATATTTTCTTCAAATGGCTGATAACCTTCCTCGGCGCGTTCCCCGTGGTGCGCGGCAGCGGCGATACAAGCGTTATTAAAGAGTCTGTAAAACGACTAGAAATGGGCAGAAATCTTGTAATCTATCCCGAGGGTACGCGCTCTAAAGACGGCAAACTAGGCAGAGGTAAAACAGGCGTGGCGCTTATTGCAGCGCTCGCGCAAGTGCCGGTAATACCCCTCGCAATATCTTTCAAAGGCGAAAAACTTAAATTCAGACAAAAGGTCATAATCTCCTATGGCAAACCGATAAGCCCCGAGGAGCTCAGACTTGAAAGCGCAAATATCCGCGATATGAAATCTGTAAAGGATAAGATCATGGGCAGTATAGCCTCTATGGTGGACTCAAATGTTAATAAATTGTAAATTTTTTGTTGCAAAGTCCGCAGGTTTTTGTTTTGGTGTAGACAGAGCCGTAAAAATAGTGTATAATAGTTTAGATAGTAGGCGTAAGGTGACCACTCTCGGCCCTATTATCCATAATAACGATGTCGTCAGCAAACTTGAAGCCAAAGGCGTGTCGGTAATAAATTCGCCCGACGAAGCCACGGCTGATATGAAAGTGATAATTCGTTCGCACGGCGTGGGCAAACAGGTCTATAAACAGCTTGAAGAAAAGGGCTGTGAGATTGTAGATGCCACCTGCCCGTTCGTCGCTAGGATACATAAAGCGGCGTATGACCAAAGCGCAGGCGGCAAAACAGTGCTGATAGCAGGGGATAAAGACCACCCCGAGGTAAAGGGCATTGCCGACCACTGCGTTTCAAAGCCTTATGTATTTGCAGATGCCGAGGAGCTTGCAAAGCTTATAGACGAGCATGGACTTGCGGACAAAAAAGTCGCAGTGCTCTCGCAGACAACATATAATACCGAAATGTGGCAGCGCTGTCGTCAGGTTATAGACGAAAAGCTCAAAAACGCCACAGTGTTCGATACTATATGCAGCGCTACCGAGCAGCGGCAGAAAGAGGCAGCGCAAATAGCCGCAAAGAGCGACATTATGCTTATCGTCGGCGGTAAGCACAGCTCAAATACCCATAAACTCGCCGAAATATGTGAGAAGCACTGTAAAACGTTTCTCATAGAAAATGCACAGGAACTATACGGCATAAATTTTTCAGATGCCGCTAATATAGGGATATCTGCCGGAGCATCGACACCGGCTTATATAATCAAGGAGGTACAACAGACAATGAGTGATATTATGAATGATGAGGGATTCAATTGGGTCGAGGAAATGGAGAATTCTCTGAAGCCTATACATATCGGAAAGAAAGTGACAGGCACTGTTCTGAGTGTAAACGCTAAGGGTGCTTTCGTGGATCTCGGTACAAAGCAGCAGGGCTTTGTTCCCGCTGATGAACTTACGTTTGACGCAAATGCCAAGCCTGAGGACATCGTAAAAGAGGGCGAGGAGGTAGAGCTTCTCGTGCTGAAAACAAACGATCAGGAAGGCATGGTCACTCTTTCAAAGAAGAAAGTAGATGCCGCAAAGGGCTTTGAAGAAGTGCAGACTGCCTATGACGAGGGCAGAGTGCTCAAAGGCGTTGTTACAAACGTAGTCAAGGGCGGCGTAACTATCAATTATAACGGAGTGAGAGTGTTCGTTCCCGCATCTCAAGCTACCGCAAGGCGCGACGATGACCTGAATGAACTTCTGAAAAAGGAAGTTGACTTCAAGCTGCTGGAAGTTCAGGCTAACAGACAAAGAGCCGTTGGTTCTATAAGAGCCGTTGCCAAAGAGGCAAGAGCGGCTGCAAGAGCCAAGTTCTTTGAGAATACTCAGGCAGGTGATACCGTAAAGGGTACAGTAAAGTCAATAACAGACTACGGCGTGTTCGTTGACCTCGGCGGTATTGACGGTCTTGTAAGAAAGCCCGACCTTTCATGGCAGAGAGTAAAGCACCCCTCCGATGTCGTTTCTATAGGCGATGAGGTAGAAGTTTTCGTTAAGGATATAGATGCCGAGAACGGCAAGATCGCTCTCTCTTATAAGAAAGAAAGCGATAACCCGTGGAACAAGTTTGTTGAGAACTATGCGGTAGGACAGGAAATTGAAGTTACCGTTGTTTCGCTTACTTCATTTGGCGCGTTTGCACAGGTCATTCCTGGCGTTGACGGTCTTATCCATATCTCGCAGATAGCTAATACCAGAGTAAACAGTGTCGGCGATGTTCTGAAAGTCGGCGATAAGGTAATGGTAAAGATCACCGAGATAAACAGCGATACACATCGTATCAGTCTCTCGATAAGAGCGCTTCTCCCCGATGAACCGATAGCTGAAGAAACACAGGAAACTGCTGAAGAAGTAGATACCACCGAAGAAGCTGAGGCAGAAGCTCAGCAGGAAGATACCGCGGCAGATACGGCAGAGGAATAACTTTGCATTTACAGGGGGCGTATATTGCGTCCCCCTTTCTATTTTCAGGCTAATGGTTTGGCATACCGAATAATTTTGCCGTGCGTGGCAAAATAATATCAGTTTAAAATGTCTGAAAGGCGTATAAAATGGAGAATAAAAAATATCAAAGCGCTAAGCGCAAAAAAATAATGAGAACAGTCAGCAAAACGTGCAGCGTGCTGGGTACGCTGCTCTGTTCGCTGATACTTATAATCGTCATAACAGGCTCGGTATTTGTTACAGCGATAACTATCTATGTCCTCAATTACTTTTCCGATTCAACTTCTGACTATGTCTCTCTTGAAGATATAAACCTTACCTATACTTCAAGAATACTCGCCCCCAACCCCGACTACGACGGCACTAACGAGCAGTGGGAAGTGTACTATACGCTTTCTTCCGAGGGCGACAGAATGATATGGACAGACCTTGAAGATATTTCAAGATATATGATAGATGCCGTAGTATGCTCCGAGGACGAAAGGTTCTATGACCACGACGGCGTTGACTTCAAACGTACTTTCGGCGCGTTCGTAAATATCTTCATACCTATATACGAGGGTCAGCAGGGTGGTTCTACCATAACTCAGCAGACTATCAAGAATATCACCCACGACGATGCCGCCAACGGCGTTGAGGGCGTTACCAGAAAAATAAGAGAGATATTCCGCTCTATAAATACCGAAAGGACTTATTCAAAGGACGATATTCTGGAGGCGTACCTCAACGTTATATTCTTTGGCAGAGCCGAGGGATATAACTTCAATGGCGTGCAGGCAGCCAGCAATTTCTATTTTGCTAAAGACTGCAAAGATTTAACGCTCGCGCAGGCTGTAACGCTTACCGCAATAGTAAAGTCGCCTACCGAAAACAACCCTTACTATAATATAGAAAACAACCGCGACAGAGCACAGTATATTTTAAGCGCAATGCTTGAAAACGGCGCTATTTCATCCGATGAGTATTATCAGGCTCTTGCAGACCTTGAATCGCTCGTTATCATCGGCGATGTCAACTACTCCACCGAGGGCGAAGCGCTTACCTCGCAGTCGTCAATATCCTCTTATTTTGTAGATGCCGCAATAAATCAGGCGGTAGAAGAGATAATGGAGACATACGGTATTGATTACGATACCGCGAACGAGCGTCTCTACAGCGGCGGATATAAGATATATACAACCGTTGACCTTAATATGCAGCAAAAGCTCGAGGAAGCTTACCTCGACGACAGCAACTTCCAGTCGTATAATTTTGACGACGACGAGCTGCTAAGTTCCTTTATATGTATAGACTACAGCGGCAACGTGCTTGCGGTAGTCGGCAACAGGGGAGAGAAAACTAACGTGCGCGGCTGGAACAACGCTACCATGGCAGCAAGATCGCCCGGCTCTACCATAAAGCCGATAGCCGCTTATGCGCCGGCTATAGATCAGGATCTCGTAACATGGTCTACGCTCCTTAAAGATGAGCCTATAGACTTAGCTCCCGAAGGCAGCGATAAACAGCAGCTTTTCCCGAATAACTATTCCGATTACGGCGATGACGACCCCCACTGGACAAAGCAGAATATGACAGTCGCCAAAATGCTCGAAGAATCTACAAATACGGGCGCGGCGCAGCTTGTCAGAAAGCTCACACCGCAGTATTGTTTCAACTTCCTGCAAGGCTCGCTCGGCATAAGTACCCTTGTCGCGATGGACGACGCAGGCAGAAGCGATATTCAGTATGCGCCTATGACAGTCGGCGGACTTACAAGGGGTATGTACCTTTCGGAACTCGTCTCCGCGTATGAGATATTCGGCAACGGCGGTATGTATTACGGTCATACGTTCGTTTCGCGTATAACAGACAGAGAAGATAAGGTCATCTATGACCATAACGCTTACGGTACTGCCGCAATAGGCTCCGATACAGCGTATGTCATGAACAGAATGATGACTCAGGTAGTCGAGGGGCCGAACGGTACAGGCGCGGCTGCAAATCTCGATACGGTGGAAGTAGCAGCAAAAACGGGCACTTCGGAAAACTGGCAGGATCTCACCTTTGTAGCCTGCACGCCCGACTATGTGAGCGGTATATGGATAGGCTATGAAAACCCTGAGATAATCGATATGTCCAAATATCAGAATATCGCAAAGATATGGAAAAATGTCTTTGGCGAGATAGCCGACAGCTCACCCAACAAGAGCTTCAAACCCGATAATAATGTCCAGCAGCTGGAATACTGTACTAAGACGGGTCTTATAGCATCGCCGAATTGTACTTCAAAAGCAACGGGTTATTATAAGTCTGATAATATCCCCGAACAGTGCAAGTCCTGCAAAAAGGCAGATGACAAAAAGCCTGCCCAGTCGCAGACAACAACTACTACTCAGAACAGATGATATCTATATACGCCTTGGCTTATGCTTGGGCGTATGTGTTTGGATGTGTTTTTATGGATAAACTGACATTTTGCTGCCCCTGCCACTTCGGGCTGGAAAGCGTGCTGAAATTTGAGGTAAGCAAAATAGGCGGCGAGAATATCACGGTAAGCGACGGCAAAGTGTTTTTTGAGGGCGACCGGGATATGATAGCAAGAGCGAACCTCTGGCTGCGCACCGCCGAAAGAGTGCTGATAGTATTAAAGCAGTTCACAGCCGAAAGTTTTCCGCAGCTAATAGACGGCGCAGAGAGTATCCGCTGGGAGGACTATATAGGCAAAAACGATGCGTTCCCCATAAAATCGGGGTCATCGCTGCATTCAAAGCTCACCAGCATTCCCGACTGCCAGTCTATAATAAAGAAAGCAATTGTCAACAGACTGCAAAATAAGTATGGCAAAGCGCGGCTTGAAGAAAGCGGCAGCAAGCATATAGTAAGGTTTTCTATCTATAAAGATGTCGCAACTATTTTTCTCGATACAAGCGGAGAGGGGCTGCATAAGCGCGGCTACCGCAGGCGTTCAAACGGCGCACCTATAAAAGAAACTCTCGCGGCAGGCATCGCAGACCTCGCAAGAGTGAGAGCAGACAGCATTGTGTGTGACCCCATGTGCGGCTCGGGTACTTTTCTTATAGAAAGCGCGTATAAAGCGTTGTCAATAGCGCCCGGCATACGGCGGCATTTTTCGGCAGAGGGCTGGCAGCAGCTGCCGCAGGAAATGTGGCGCAGGGAAAGAGAAAACGCCAAAGAGCAGATAAACAAGAGCGGCAAGTTTTTCGCGCACGGCTCTGATATAGATACCCTGTGCGCCGACCTATCTCTTGAAAACGCAAAAAAGGCAGGCGTTGCCTCTCGCGTGAAGATAGAGAACGTTGACATCAGCAGATTCAAGCCCGAAAAAGGCGCGATAACGCTGTGCAATCCGCCATACGGAGAAAGAATGTTGGAGATAAAACAGGCAGAGGAGCTTTATAAAAAAATGGGGCAGGTGCTGCACCCCGATAAAGACAACCCCTGCGTGGTGATCTCACCGCACGAGGAGTTTGAAAGGTTCTTTGGCAAAAAAGCCGATAAACGCCGCAATCTCTACAACGGCATGATAAAGTGCCAGTTGTTTATGTATTTTAAGTAATGCGCTTACGCAGTGTCTTGTCGGCTTTAGCCTCCAAGCCACCCTGAAAGAATTATTTCGGCGACATAACGCGGTCGCCGATTTCAGAATATGCTCGAAAGCTCGCATATTCTGAAACCATAATTCTTTTGCACAGTGCGTTTAACCTCAACAGCGTGGATTTTCACACCGCTTTTTACAAAAGTATTAAATCCGCTGTAGTGAAATTTATATGCAGTACGTTATAAATCATGTTCCCGCACTACTGACCTCCGTTTCCTTGCAAACAAACCCTATGCGTATTTCGCTATTTAGCCTCTACTACAAAGGCACGAAGTTCCGAGCGAAGAGGTCGCGGCTTTTCACCAAGGCTCAGCGCGTGGTCGTAGGTGTGGGTAAGGAAAAGAGAGCGCGAGGGAAAAACCTTAGGGAAGGGAGTGGAGCGCGCACCCTTCCTTGCAGATACACTCCCTATACCCCTATGGTTTTTCCCTCGCATAGAGATGCGCAAAAGTATCAGCACACTCAAAATAAGAAAATAACAAAAATTCAGTGAAGCGTTGCACAGCTCCGCAGGCTGCGCGTAAGCGCAAATAATTTATCATATAAACACATTTTCAGAATATAAACACACAATGCAGGAGGTAACTTATGAATATCCCCGAAATATTCGCAAAAGACGTTTTCAACAGCGCAGTAATGGAAAAACGTCTGCCTAAAGATGTCTACAGAGCGCTGAGAGAGACCATCGACGAGGGCAAATCGCTCGATATTTCAACTGCCAACGTTATTGCCGCCGCCATGCGCGACTGGGCAGTTGAAAACGGCGCGACACATTATACCCACTGGTTCCAGCCGATGACGGGCATAACTGCCGAAAAGCACGACAGCTTTATCGCCCCTACCGACGATGCCCACGTTATTATGGAGTTCTCTGGCAAAAAGCTCATCAAAGGTGAGGCTGATGCTTCTTCTTTCCCGTCGGGCGGTCTGAGGGCTACCTTTGAAGCCAGAGGCTATACCGCTTGGGATCCCACTTCCTATGCGTTCATAAAGAACCATACGCTGTGTATACCTACGGCTTTTTGCTCTTACGGCGGCGATGCCCTCGATAAAAGAACGCCGCTGCTTCGGTCTATGGAAACTCTCAACAAAGCCGCGCTCAGGGTGCTGAAACTGCTCGGCAGCGATGCCAAACGCGTTATACCCTATGTCGGCGCAGAGCAGGAGTATTTTCTCATTGACAGAGAAATGTATTCAAAGCGCAAAGACCTTATCTACACCGCTCGCTCTCTTTACGGCGCAAAACCGCCCAAAACTCAGGAGCTTGACGACCACTACTTCGGCACGATAAAAATGCGCGTTCAGGCGTATATGGAAGATCTCGACGAACAGCTGTGGCGGCTGGGCGTGCCTGCAAAAACCAAGCATAACGAAGTAGCCCCCGCGCAGCATGAGCTTGCCCCCGTTTTCAGTATCGCAAATATCGCCACCGACCACAACCAGCTGACAATGGAGATAATGAAGCGTACCGCAAGACGGCATAAATTCAAGTGCCTGCTAAGCGAAAAGCCTTTTGATTACGTCAACGGCTCTGGCAAGCATATAAACTGGTCGCTCTCTACAAATACAGGCGTGAACCTGCTCAACCCAGGCAAAACGCCTGCCGAGAACGCGCAGTTTCTTATCTTTTTGACCGCTGTAATAAAGGCAGTATACCTGCATCAGGATCTTCTAAGACTGTCGGTAGCTTCCGCAGGCAACGACCACCGTCTTGGCGGATCGGAAGCTCCCCCTGCAATAATCTCTATTTTCCTTGGCGATGAGCTTACTGCCATACTTGATGCCATAGTAAAGGGCGAGCACTACCACGAGTCCGGCAGGCAGTACATGAAAATAGGCGTGGATATAATCCCCGACTTTGTAAAAGATACCACCGACCGCAACAGAACTTCTCCGTTTGCCTTTACGGGAAACAAGTTTGAGTTTCGCTCGCCCGGTTCAAAGCTTTCTGTCGCAGGGCCTACCACCTTTATAAATACCATAGTAGCCGATGTTCTTGACGAGTTTGCAGATAAGCTCGAGGGCGCGCAGGATATAAACGAAGCCATAACCCAACTCATACGCGATACCGTAAAAGAAAGCTCTGCGATCATATTCAACGGCGACGGCTACAGCAAAGAGTGGGCAGAAGAGGCAAAGAAAAGGGGTCTTGTAGACCTGCCTACCACCCCAGATGCCCTCCCTCATTTTGCAGATAAAAAGAACGTCGAGCTTTTTGAGCGGCACGGCGTTTATACCGAGACCGAGATACATTCCCGTGTTGAGATACTTCTCGATGAGTATATAAAAACTATCCGCATCGAAGCGAATACCATGCTCGATATGGCTAATAAAGATATTTTCCCTGCCGTGACCGAGTGTATAAGAGACTACGCGCAGACCGCCCAGCTTGCTGCATCTTGCAATGCGGCGTGCGACTACCAGACCGAAACGGTCAAAAAGCTTACCGATCTTATGTCGCAGATGTACGCCGCGTATAAAGAGCTTAAAACATATGCAGACGAGCTGACGGCGTATACAGACTATGAAAAAACAGCCTGCTTCTGCCGCGATAAGGTGCTGCCTGCCATGAAAGCCCTGCGCACCCCTGCCGATGAACTTGAGTCGCTTGTCGGCTCAAAATACTGGCCATACCCTACATACGGCGAAATGCTGTTCTATGTATAAATTTAAGGAGTGATAAAATGACTTTGCAGGAACTTTTGACAAAACTGCGTAAAATGGCTGAGGGCATAGATGCCTCGCAGACCGATTTTCTCGCGGTGCAGGTGAACCTCACCGATGTAAACCCCGGTACTTTTTATATCGAGGTAAAAGACCATAAGATAAACATCGAGCCTTATGAGTATAACGACCGCAATTGCGCCATTACAATGACCATGCCAAACTTCAATAAGCTTATCGACGGCAAACTTGACCCCGTCGCAGCGTTTACTTTCGGCAAACTTAAAGTTGACGGCGATATAGGCAAAGCCCTTGAATTTGCAAAACTTGTGAAAAGGTAAAGAGAAAGACCTCTGCTCAATGCAGGGGTCTTTTGTTGTGATTATCTCCAGCTTGAAAAAGTCGGGTCATTCTTTTCGTTTGTGATCATCTCTTCCGTCAGCGCAGGCTGGGATTTGCTCTCATCATAAAGCAGTATCTCGCCCGTTATCATGTCAATGTATAAATACCTTTTCGGCACAACTGTCTCGTCCAGATATTCTTCCATGTTTACTTCGATATTTTCCTCCAAACGCCACATAGGTCTGAAAATCAGTTCGGGCGCTTTCTCGTAAGGGTCGAGATCCGGGTCGTCATGCTGAATAATATGTTGCAGCGGTACATATGCAATATCGATTTTCTTAACGTCCTGAATAAATTTCGGCGCAAGTATCTGGCTCGCCCTGTCAAGCGCGCTGCCCAGCGTTATAAAATCATCTTTTGCCTTTTCGGCTTTGAACTGTGAAGTATTAAGATCCTTTCTCAGCATTGTAAAACTGTCGCGCCGCGATACTATGATCTCTGCGCCCTCCCACGGGCAGAAAAGTTCGTCGTCATAGGAGAGATACAAACCGCCGCCTATGTTTATCTCTGTGCCGCAGTAATAATATGCATATCTCAGACGGTAAGAATATTCATCTTCGCCCGACTGCGACTTGTCGTTTTTCACAACTACGACCTGTTTCAGCTTCAGTTCCAGACCTTCCTGATCCAGCAAATATTCCTCAAAATCGTCAATGACCTTATCGCCGTACTCTATCGCTTCCTGTATGCTGTACTGCTCGCCGTATACGTTGTATGAAACGCCCGAAATATCGTCTGTGCCTATATCAAAGTTCTTTTCCCAAGTCTCATAGCCATATTCACCTTGTATAAGAAACGGGCTGGATATCGAAAATCCTCCGTAGGGAAGTACTTCTACAATATACTGCCCGTCAACGTTGTCCTCCATAGCATATTCTACATTGTTATCAACATATCTGTACTCGCAGTAGTCAGAGCCTCTGTAATTCGGGTTGTAATTCGGCTCGTCAGGGTCGCCTATAAGATCCGTGTACAGACTTACTTTCAGATCATCTTCCGTTATAGTAAATGTGTTCGCCTTGTTTGAAAGCTCCACAGCCAGCTTTTTTGCATCTTCCAAAGGTATGTAATTTTGCGCAGAGAATGTGTATATCGCGCTCGGCGTGCTTTCTATCGAAACGCTTTCGGGCAGAAGTATGTTATCATATGTTTTGCCCAGTGCATCGGGCGCGGTCTCTATCGCATTTGCAAGAGTGGAATTGTTTATTTTTACCTCTTTGTCGCGGAAGATGTAACTGCATATAACTATGGCTATAACAGCCAACGCCGCTATCAGTACACCCGCAGCCGAAAATATAATTATCTTTCTCTGCTTTTTAGATAAAGCCTTTGCCATATATATCTGCCTCCAAAAGTTTGTTCGTCAAATTTCTTCCTGTAAATTTATTATAGTACAGAATTTTCTGTATGTCAATACTTTTCTCTATATTTTACTTCGCTGCAAAAAAAAGGAAATACCGCCTTTTTCAGACGGCATTTATATCAGTTCCAGCTTTCTTCAAAAGTCGGGTCTTGCTTTTCGTTTGTAATCATTTCTTCCGTAAGAGCAGGCTGGGATTTGCTCTCGTCATAAAGCAGTATCTCGCCGGTTATCATGTCAATACATAAATATCTCGCAGGCGGATAGGTTTCAAATCGTTCTTCCATATTTATATTGTTATTTATTTCTAAGCACCAAACGGGTCTGAAAGTCATCTCGGGCAGCGGCTCGTTCATTGAATACAGCGTAGGGTCAGGTTCGTCGCGGTCGGTATAATACCTTTTTCCGAGATACGCCATGTAAACTCTCTTAACATTTTGAATGAAATTAGGTGCAAGTATCTGGCTTGCCCTGTCAATTGCGCTGCCAAGCGTTATAAAATCATCACTCAGCATTTCCGGGCTGAACTGCGCAGTCTTGAAACTTTTATACATAGAAGCAAAGCCGTCGCGCCGCGGAATGATAATATCAAGTCCCTGCTTGGGGCAGTCAAATTCATCATTATCTCCCATACCGCCGCCAAAAACTACCTCAACGCCGTTGTAGCAATATGAATATCTCAGATAGTACGAATATTCATCTTCGCCCGACTGCGATTTTTCGTTCTTTCTGACAATTACCTGTTTCAGCTTCACGCTCAAGCCTTTCACATCAGAGAACAGGTATTTTTTGTGATCTTCAATAAGCGAGTCAGCATAGTCTATAGCCTCCTGTATGCTGTACTGTTCGCCGTATACGTTGTATGAGACCCCTGAAATATCGTCTTTTCCTATTTCAAAGGTCTTTTCCCATTCTGTATAGGCGCACGCACCCATTACAAGAAACGGTGATGATATAACAAACGCTCCGTCGGAAGATGCTACTACACTGTATATTCCTTCCTCATCGTCAAGCATCGGGTCTACATCGTTGTCAACTTCAGTATATTCACAAAATTCCGAGCCTCTGAAATTTGGAACGTACGTAGGATCTCCCGGCTCATATTTATCCATATAATCCGAATACAGACTTACGTCCAGATCATCTTCCGTTATGGTGTATGTGTTCAACTTGTTTGAAAGCTCCACCACCAGCTTTTTTACATCTTCCAGCGGCATATAATTCTGCACAGTGAATGTGTATAACGCTTTGGGCGTGCCGACTGAGGAAATGCTGTCCGGCAGAATTATGTTGTCGTATGTTTTGCCAAGAGCATCGGGCGCGGTCTCAATTACCTGCGCAAGATTATTGTTGCTTATCTTTAGTTCTTCATCGCGGAATATATAGCTGCATACAGCAATTGCAGCCGCAGCCACCGCCGCTATAACTACTCCTGCAACCGAAAAAGAAACTATCTTCTTTTGCTTTTTTGATAAAGTCTTTGGCATTTTCATACCTCCATATCGCTTATTTGGCTAAATTATCCTCTGTGTATATCATACCACATAATATTGTATATTTCAATACTTTTCTGCAAAAAAATGTAAATGCCGCCTTTTTACAGACGGCACATATTTTTTTATATTCCCAGCAGGCGTTTTGCATTTTCGCCAAATATCAGCTTCTTTTGCTCCTCGGTGAGCGAAGTGCTGTTTATCAGCTCTATCTCCTCTCCTGCCACGCTCCACGGCGAGTCTGAGGCAAACAGTATCTTGTCCGCGCCGTGGTCGTTCACTATCCTCTCAAACTGCTCGCGAGGGTAGTATTTCTGACCCATAGATGTGTCAAGATATATCTCCCTGCCAACTAAGTATTTCTCTACATCGTCCCACATTCTGAAACCGCCGAGGTGAGCGGCAATAAGCACGCCGCCTTTCATCTCATCCAGTATGTGAGCCATTTGCTTAGGCGTTGCGTGGTAGGGGGCAGGCGCGCTCATGTCAGCACCGCAGTGGTGAATTATCATCAGCCCCTTGCTGAATGCGTAATCGTATATCTTCAGAATATGCGCATCATCAGAGTTGAAATGCTGATATTCCGCGTGAAACTTCAAGCCCTTCAGCCCCAGCGACACCACCATGTCTATGTCGCGCTTGTAGTCGTCGCTGTCGGGGTGTATGCTGCCGAACGACAGCAGTTTTCCACCCGTCGCCTCGTAAAGAGTCGCAGCAAATTCGTTTATG
>CANRPG010000008.1 GCA_947632425.1 uncultured Clostridia bacterium
TATTATAAGCAATATCGCCGTGGCAATATCCATATACATCACCCCCAATCTTCCTCGGACGGAGGAGAAATGGGAGACTAACCACTTTCCGTTTCGTACCTAGCCGGTACAAGTATATTATATCATATTTTGTCCGCTGCTGTCAAGAAAATAAGCCCTTGACAAACGCGCGGTTAGGGTGTATAATATTATATAGAAAAAGGAGTACCGGCTTAGACTAAGCGGTTGCTTCCTTATGTTACAGTAAATAACCGCAACGAATTTGGAGAGCTGCGGTTATTTTTTATGTATGTTCTTAATAATCTCGTTTATCAATGCGAGAATTATTATAAGCAATATCGCCGTGGCAATATCCATATACATCACCCCCAATCTTCCTCGGACGGAGGAGAAATGGGAGAATAGCCGCTACCGTTTTTCGTACCTAGCCGGTACAAGTATATTATATCACAAACAAATTCACATTGCAAGCACAAAAATCCCCTTGACATCACTGCCAAGGGGATAATTTTTTGCTGTCTCATCAGCCGACAAGACCTGAACGCTCAACGCCTTCGATGAAGTATTTCTGCAAGAAGATATACATTACAAGTATCGGCGCTATCGTCAGCACGCAGCCTGATTCGAGCCACACTATCATAGATCTTATACCGGGCGACTGGTTATTGAACAGGCGCGAGGTAAGCTCCGAGTCGAGGTTTCTCAGCATCAGTGCTACGGTATCGTTTCTTGTGAAGAACGATGACGATACATAGTAGTCGTTCCAGTACCACACTATTGAGAACAGGAAAACGGTAAGGAACGATGTTTTTGCGTTAGGCACCATAACCTTTATAAAGGTCTTGAAAGGTCCGCAACCGTCGAGGTATGCGGCATCTTCCAGCTCTTTCGGCAGACCTCTGAAGAACTGACGGAATATCAGTATGAACAGACCTGCACGAATGCCGTTTGCGAACATCGCGGGAAGATACATTGTCCAGCCGGAGTTTATAAGCGTTATAGACTCGCCGCCGTTGAAAAGCGGTATTATACCGAACAGATCGAAGAACGCATACTGCAAATACAGCGGTATGGTAATTATCTGCGGCGGAACGAGTATCATTGCCACTACCAGCGCGAACAGAATGTTCTTGCACTTAAAGTCAAATCTTGCGAAGCCATAGCCCGTTATCGAGCAGGTAACTACCTGCAATACCGAGGCGATAAGGTTCAGCCTTATGGTATTCAGAACGGTGCTGCCGTAGTTCATGATCCTGTATGTATCGCGCATATTGTCCAGCGTCAGAGCTTTCGGGATCCACACTATAGAGGGGTCGTTCATCTGCTCGTTCGGTCTGAACGCGGTAGAGATCATGAAGATTATAGGATAGAGAATTACGAAGCAAAGTCCGAAGAGGATAAGGAATCTGAATATCGGCCACACAACGCCTATCAGCTTTTTGTTACGGTTATAACGTATCTGATCGGGAGTAAGGTAGTTTTCTATTCCTTCCGCTTTCATTCTGGCGTATCTTGCCTTGCGGATCTGCTGCATCTCTTTTTCAAATTGACGCTCTTCTTTTTTAGTTGCCACCGTTATCCCCCCTTATCCTACTTCATAGTAAACGAACTTATTGACAATAGCCAGTATAATGCCCAGCGCCGCGGCTACTATTATAAAGTACGCCCACAGCATTGCCGCCTGATAGCCGAATTCCCAGTTGCTGCTCTTGGTAAGAAGTATCTTCATTACCGAGTTATCGGGTGCAACGAACGAGTCAACTACCGTATATACCAGCGAGGCAACTATCATCGGGCTTATGCTGGGAAGAGTGATCTTCCAGAAATATTCCCAAGCTGTCGCGCCCTCCATTTGTGCGGCTTCTTTCGCCGAGGGTGATATATTCTGCAACGCCGCCAAGAACAGCAGTATTTGTATACCGGAGTTCCACACCAGATTGAATATATCGCTCGTCAGCGTGTTGATTATCTCTGTCAATTTGTCGCTTATGTTATAAATGCCAAGGTACGTGAGCAGGTCGCCTACGAGGTCTGTTTCAAACAGCGAGTTGAACTGTTCACTGCCGCCGCTGTAGCCGCCGGAAGTCATGTTACCGTTGATTATATCGATAACAGGGCCGGTAGCTATGATAACGGGGAGGAAGAATACCGCTCTTGCGAATACTCTGCCTTTGAACTTCTGATTGAGTATTATCGCTATGAATATCGAGAACACCAGTATCAGAGGCGTTTTCAGCGCGGTATCTTTCAGAACTTCCACCAGTGACAGCGAATAAGACGGGTGCACTGTGAATGCGTTCTTATAGTTTTTAAGACCTACAAAGTCGAGGTTCATGCCGCCCGAGCCGTCGGTATTCGGCAGCGTATCGCAGAACGAATAGACTATAGACTCTATAACGGGCATTATGAAGAAGTATATCGTACCCACCAGCCACAGGGCTATAAATCCCAGACCGTAGAGGGCTTTTCTTTTCTCGTAAGGAATGCTTCTGCCCTTTGCTTTTGCAGGTTTGGCAGGCGCTGCCGCCTCGGCTGCCGCTTCCTTTACCTGAGAAACTTCTTCTTTAACTTCTTCTGTTACTGTGGTAACTTCCTCTTTAACTTCTTCCACAGCGTTTTCCTGTGTTATGGTCTCAGCTTCGAGTTGTTGCGAGTTCTTTTTCTTATTCTTGCTCATTATCCTAACAAACCTCCCGTCACTGTAGTATCGCCCATATCAAGGCTTACGCCGTTTACCTTTACTGTAGCGTTTTCTATATCTACCTCAATGGTAACGTCGGAAGCGCCGTCTGCGCTGTAAGTTGTTTTCAGAACGTCTCCGTCTCTCTCAAAGTTGGATATAGTCATAGTCGAAACATCTTTCAGAGCCTGCGCTGCCACAGCGTTTTGTTTTGAAGCCGTGTCTACCCACGCATCATAGTATGCATAGTAGAGGTCGTCGTAATCGGTATCGGCTATCTCGTCGGCGCTTTCGTGTATCATATCATAGTGCAGTCCTGCGCCGTATGCTATCGAGAGCAGGTAAGCTTCCTGAACGTCGGAACTCTTGTTTATCGACGTTGACGAATACGGAACATATCCGTGTATTACCATCTGATAGAAAGGAATATCATAGTCGGTAATGTTAAAGCCGCTGGAGTATATCGGAACGTCTGTGATATGCGATGCATACTTGATAACATATGCGTTTGCGCCGTCGCAGAGTATCTTATCTATACCGCCGCTTGTGGCTTCTTCATAGCCCTTGACTATCTCATCTCTCGTTGTATTTCTTACCGACTTTTCTTTCTTGATAAAGTCTGAAACGAGGGCTGTTGAATATTCGCCGTAGCTGATCTTGTTCTGACCCTTATCGGTAAAGCTTTCAAGTATCTCGCCGAACACCTTTCCGTAAGCGTTTGGTGAGAGCAGTGCGGGCGAAACGCCTTTTTCCTCATATCCGAACGCTATCGAGTAATTCGACTGGCGCGAGTAGGCGTTCGATACTCTTATAGCGGTATCGGTAAACGTCCAGTATCCCCAAGAAGAGCTGTTCATAGTCAGGTTATCCATAGTGGGGTATATCTCTGCGCCTATGCTGGCGGCATAGCTTTCAAGGTCTTCGAGGTCGCCCTTGCCGCCCAGTTTGCCCGAGGGCTTGAACTTTGTTGAGATCTTATCCTTGATAAGCTTGTTTGTCCAGTCGTTGTAGCCTACTACAACATCTGAAACTCCGTCGGAAGTAAATCTTTCAAGTATCTCTTTAGCCTCATCGAAAGATGTCATCGAGGTCTTCATATTAACGGGTATACCCAGAATAGACCTTTCTTTCATAACGCCGCCGTACAGGTCAAGATAGAAGTTATACTTGCCCTGCTCGGTAAGCTGTTTCAGACCGTCTTTCTCTATAAGGTAATCTCTGTATACCTTTGCAACGTCGGCATAGTTTACGCCCTCGCTGTCGCTTATCGGAACATACAGCACCGAAACTACCGGTGTATCTATAGTACCCTTTTCAAAAACGGTAAGCTTGTTGCCCGAGTCGCCGCTCATATAATACGTATCGGAAGAACGCAGCTCAAACGAGAAGTACGTTGTATTATACGACTGGTTGTTCTGACCGCACACCTGCGCGCATATGTTTGCGTTTGCATCGCCGTCGGTGGCTATCATAACAAGTCCGTCATTTCCCGAAACGGTTGCGGTAACGGGCAGGTAAGCCTGATCTGTTACCTTAGGAGCGGAGAGCGGAACTGCCGTATAGTCTCTGCCGTATATCTTCTGGTTGTAAGAGCCGTAGCCCGACTTGCCGTTGTTGTACTCTATAACAGCGCCCGAGCCGTCGGGAACTATCATATAGCCTTCTACCTTGTTGCCCTCAAGGTCGGTAGCAGGCGCTGCGCCGAACTGCGGATTGAACGCAATGTTCGTTATAACAGTGCCGTCCTCCTGCGAGGTCTTTTTCTCGACTATCTTGGAAACGTCGGTAGAAACTTTCAGTCCGTTGTCGACCAGCTCATACCTTACCGGTATCGTTATGCCGGGGCGCGAGAACGTGAATGTTATCTCAACGCCGCCGTCTATTTCCTTGCTTTTCTCCTTAGCGCCCGTCATAGAGTACAGATCTTTGGTAGTTCTCTTATCCTGCGCAAGTTCTGCATAGGTTATCATCAGATTTGAAGCCAGCTGCTGGCGCTGAGCCTTTTTCATGCTCGAGCCCTTTGACTGATTTATAACGGTGTCGTCTGCAAAGGTGTTTATCGGGTTAGACCACCAGTACTTGCCTGTTTCCTTAACGAACAGACATATCTTTGAAGAAGCTGTTTTCTCCTCGTCCTTGTCATCTCTTTCGCCGCTGTCAAAGTAGAGAATGAACTTATCGTTCTCGGCGACCTTAGAGCAGTTTTTCAAAGCATCTTCATCGGTGATCTTCTCTAATAGTTCCTCTTTTTCTTCTTCGTCGTCGCCGTCGTCCTCGCTGTCTTCGGTATCTGTGGTACTTTCGGCAGAGTCGGCAGCAGGTGCATCTGCATCGTCAGCAAAAACATTTACAGCCGAGCCTGCCGGTATCAGCATTGTCAGAACGAGTGCGAATGTAAGCAATTTTTTCCAATTTTTCTGCATTTCTAACACCTCATTCCTTAACCTCTTATTCTATACGATATTTCAGTATAGATAGAGTAGATGAACACATATACCTGCTGGAACAGCGAGAGAAGAAGTATTGCAAGAAACAGTATGAGCAGCATTACTATAAGGGTAAGCAGTATCGAGAATATCGTCTTCGGCACTGTATACTGGTGAACGGCTTTCATCGCCTGGAACATCAGTATTACAGACCAGCCTATACCGAGATAGTACACGGCGTTTACCCATATTGCCTCGTCAAGCACCATAACGTTTGAAATAAGTGTTGCGAGGAATGTGCCTACTATGAAAGGCACCAGCGAGTATGCCGAGTTTATGCATATCTGTTTCAGTCTGCCCTCGCCGTCGAGAAGCGTACATACAGACCAGTTGGCTATTACCCATGTGAAGAAGTACACCACGCTGTTTACAAGCAGCGGAACAACGTTGAATATCTTGGTATAAGAACCGTTGAACGCAAAGCCTGTCAGCTGTCTTCTTGCCACGAGGGCTATGAACAGCAGCACTACTATACCAAACGCCACTTTCAGCGAACCCTGCTTCTTCCAGCGAAGGTCCTCAAAGCCCTCTATCGGGTGAAAGATAGCGTGCCTCAGCCAACCCATTGTGGTAAACTCATACATTTTTATCTTCCCCCTTTTCATCGGTTTCGTTTGTTTCTTGAGAAGCTGCGTTTTCGGCTGCTTCCTTTGCTGCCTCTTCGGCTGCTTCGGCTGCCAGCTGAGCTTCATGCTCAAGTTCCTTCTTGGTCTTCTTGCGCTCGACCTGCTTTTTCTGCTTGCGCACTCTCTTTTTGATTATGCCTTTCTTCTTCAGCACCGAGAGCACCACGAACAGCACAAGCAGCAGAGCTATCAGAATGAACAGCCATATGAAGTTATCTTGCAGCCACTGTTCTCTGTAATACTTAAAGGCTTTGTCGTAGTTCTTTCTTGAATACGCGTCTTTGAAGTATTCCATAGCATCTTTATACTCGCCCTCGCTCAGGCACGCCTTGCCCAGACCCATCTGTGCGAATGTGCAGGTGCCGTTTCTGTCAAGGACTTCCTGCCACAGGGGCTTAGCCTCAACGTACTTGCCTTCGTCATACAGCTGCACCGCTTGTTTGAGGTACTCGCCGTAAAGCGTGGTAGAGTAAACGGTTATGTCATTCTTTATACCGTCTATAATATAAACGTTTCCGAATGCGCACTCCAGCGCGTTAGGACCTGTAAAGCTGCCCTTCTGGTCGGAGTTCGTATTTGACGTACCGAATATCGTGATAAGCTCGCAGAACTCGTCATACACGAACACACGACCTGTTACATAGTCAAGTATGTTTATAAATCCGTAGTCGTCTATGTCTATATCGGTAAGTCTTGTTGTATAAGTTGTATTTGTTGAGGCATCATATGTATTTGCGCCGCTGTCGGCAAAGGTATATTCGTTGCCTGCGTCGTTGTTCCATATGTTATAGCCTGCGGCGTTAAGCTTCTTTACCGCGTCGGTGCTGGCGTTTGCAGCCTCGGTAACGGTATATATAAAGCCCTCTGCATCAATATCGAAGTTTTTATACTCGACAGGTGCGGCGCTTGTTATTGATTTCAGCTGTTCGTCAGATGCGAACACTCTCCAAATTCTGCGCCTTATAATCTCGCCGGTAAGTTCAACACGGTTTGCGCCGTAAAAGCCCTGAAATTCGCCGAGGTTATTGAACTGTGCCGAACCTGAGTTTACAGACGTACATACCGCATAAATATTGCCTGCAATATCTACCAGGATCTTTTCCGGCAAAAACGTATTATAGGTATATATAGGCGAATCAGGTTTTGTAACTTCCAGAGCGCACTCACATTCCGTTGCGGAAGTTACCTCGCACTGAACGACTCTTGAATTTTGCGTATCGCCGACATACATATACAGTTTGCCGTCGTCGGAATTTACCACGAACACGCCCTGCGGCTCATTGAAGTTATAAGTGCCGCTGGGTGCGCCGTACACGCCCGTATAGCAGCCTATCAGCTGAAGGTCTTTATTCAGCCTTAGTATTCTGGAATTTTTGGTATCTGCTATCCAGAATTCCTGCTTGGTGCTTTCAAAGAACAGATCCTTCGGGCCGTTAAGTTCGACCGAGGCGTTTATGCCTACATACAGCGGATCGAGTGGGTCTCTTAGTTTGTCAAGACCTATATCGTGACCCGTGTATGTATCTTCTACTTTATATCCTGCCTGAGCAGGTATAGCGTCGTCCCAGTTATCATAGCTGTATGAGTAGTAAGGCTCGCTGGCTGATGCCGTTATCATCGCAGATGCAAGGCAGACAAGCGCAGCACACAGCGATACTGCTCGCTTCAACGCTTTTTTCATTTGCATACATCTCACCCATTTCCTTTATAAATTTCGTTATAACCACGGGTCAATCCTTGATACCCGAGTTCGCCATAGTTTCCATAACGTTGCTCTGTGCAACTAAGAAAACTATCAGCGGAGGAAGCATAAGTATTACCGAAGTTGCAAATGTTACACCCTGACGGGCTATACCGGTGGCAGCTATCTGCTGCATTATCGTCGGCAGAGTTTTCAGTTCTTCAGCGTATACTATCGTGCCGCTCTGCTTGTTCCACGCATCCTGGAATGCGAAGATTATCAGCGTCATGATAGCCGGCTTCTGGTTAGGTACTACTACCTGCCAGCATATCCTGAAAAGTCCTGCGCCGTCCACCTTGGCGGCTTCTATCATCGAATCGTGTATCGTTGACATACTCTGTCTCATAAGGAACAGACCCATAGGTGTTGCGATACTCGGCAGTATCAGCGCCCAGTATGTATCTATGATACCCAGTGTAGCCATTACAAGGAACTGGATTATCCACGTTGCCGATGATGTGAACAACAGCGCGGTAACTATTACTTTATTAAGGAATGCGTTGCCCGGGAATTTACACTTTGCAAGCACGAACGCCGCGCAGCAGCATACGAACACGTTGCACACAGTTACCACTACAGATACCATAAAGCTGTTGAATATGTATCTTGAAAGCGGTACCCACAGGCTTGATGCTACCTCCAGCATATCGGAGTAGTTTTTCATCGTCGGATTAAGTACATAAAGCTTAGGAGGGAACACGAAAAGTTCCTCGATAGGCTTGAATGACTGAATTACGGCGTAGTAAATGGGGAATACCATGAAGATGCCGGTAAGGCAGAGGAACAAGAATATGCAAATGTTGCCCCCGCGTGATGCGGTTATCTTTTTGTTGCTCTTTCTGACCTTTATCTCGTCAATATTTTTCTTCTTTTTAGCCACTTTCAGTCACCCCCTAATCGACGTATTTATTGAGCGCCCACGTGATGAGTTGGTTTACAAGAAGCATCGCGATGAACAGCACAAGACATATCGCCGAGGCATAGCCCATTTCATATCTTATCCAGCCGTAGTCGGTAGCGTGGTTCATAATGGTATGAGCTACGTTATCGGTATGCGGTACGCCGACAAGGTTCTGCGAAACTGCGCCTGCGGTGAACGATGCAGAGATCTGCAATACCGCCGCGAACAACAGCTGAGGACCCATTGACGGGATAGTTATGAGGAAAAGCTCCTGCCATCTGTTTTTGATACCCTCGATAGCGCCTGCCTCGTACATTGATTTATCGATGTTCTGGAAACCTGCACGAAGCGACAGGAAGCCTGCGCCCATTGAGATCCACAGCTGAACTACGATACATACGCCCAGTATGAAGCGGGTATCAGTCAGCCACTGGTTAGGCGAGTTGAGCACGCCGAGGTTGATAAGGAATGCGTTTATGTAGCCCTTTGAGTCGCCCGAGAGCAGCAGCTGCCATATAACATAAGCAGATGTTGTCATTGACGGGGCATAGAACACAAACGTGAAGAATGTTTTCAGCACGGGGTGCATCTCGTTTATCAGCCACGCAAGTATGAAGCTGAGTATATAAGAGAACGGGCCCGTGAACACTGCGAATATAAGTGTTACCTGTATTGCCTGCATGAACACATCGTCACTCAGGAACAGTCTGTAGAAGTTGCTCAGTCCCGTCCATTCGGGGAACTGCGCCATGTTGAAGTTTGTAAACGCCAGAGGCAAAGTAATTATTACCGGTATTACGGTAAATATCGTAAACAAGAGCATGAAAGGGAACATCATTACATAGCACGCTTTGTTTACACCTATCATGTGCATAGTATACTTGAATTTACTTTGCTTGTTCAGCGGTGTATCGGCAACAGCTGCTGCCGTTTCTTTTTTAGCCAAAACAGTTCCCTCCTTTCTCAAGTTGAAAGACCGAGGTCTTCGCGCTTACGCTCTATCTCCGCGTTGATATCCCTGTTGTACCACATCAGGGTATCTCTTGCGTTGTCGGCATCGTTTACTACCGAACGGAAAGCGTTTACTATGTTTCTTGTTACGCTGTATGTTGCAGGGATTATAGGTATCTCCACCTGCTGCTCGAGCTGTGCGAGCAGTACCTGAAGCTCTTTCTGAGTCCATGAGAGCTGTTTGAGAGCCTCAACGTTCGCGGTATCGAAACGACCGAGAGTGCCGAGCACTGCCTCGATATCGTTCGCATACTCTACCTGAGCATCGGTAGAAGTGAACCACTTTATGAAATCCCATGCTGCGTCGTAATCTTTGCAAGCCGAGAAGATTATCGCACCCGAGCCGGAAGAGTTGGCTGCGTGATTTATTGTGCCGTCCTCCTGCTTTGTGCCCGGTACCATTGTGAAGCCCCATGCGCCCTTTATCTCAGGTGCGGTGGCAGCGAGCGTATTATAGAATGTATACGCCTGCAAGAGCACCGGCATCTCGCCTGTTCTGAATCTCGTCAGACCGTCATAAGTCTGCTCGAAGCTGTATTTTGTATAGAACTCTGTCCACATATCGAAAGATTCTATACATCTCTGGTCATCGAACGTTGTAGAAGTCTGCGCTTCGTTATAGAAGTTGAGACCCTGCTGCAAAACGAGCATCGCGAACGTATTGCCTGCTTCCGTTGTGGTAGGAACTGTGGTAGTGCCGTTCTGAGTTACGTTTGCGGGAAGTATAAGACCAACGCCAAGGTTGTTTCTCTGCAATGTCGGCAGTATCGAAATAAGGTCGTCCCAAGTCTGAATGTCCGCAGCGCCGTCAATGCCGTATTCATAAAGAATATCATCGCGGTAGAACATCATCGGGAATGTCTGCTGTATAGGCAGAGCGTAAACGCCGCCGTTGTATGTATACAGAGTCATCGCATCTTTTGAATACTGCGTTATCTGCTCGCTGTAGCCGTCAAATCCCGAAATGTCTATGATAAGGTCACGTGCTGCCAGCTGTATCGGGTAGTCGCCGCCCATAAACAGACCTATATCAGGGCCTTTTCCTGCAAGGGTGGATTCAAGTATACCGCCCTGAACAAGTTTAAGGGTTATCTTAGTTTTAGCTGTGGGGTTATAGTCGTTCTCTATCATGGCTCTTACGACCTGCGCCTGGTCACGTCCGAGTGTTATCCAGCATGACAGTGTGTCAGCTTCGCCCTCATGCTCCGAAAGCGAGTTGTAGTCTTCAAAGAAAGAACCAATAAACGCAAGGAAGTTGAACTTCAAACTTGCAAAGAACGATTTCTTAACGCTTGTAAAGCTTGCATCGGGGGCAGCTACCTGCACCATATCAAGCTCCAGCGGCTGCTCTCTGTAGGTGAGCATCCACGAAGAAAGCGCGGTAACGTTATCTTTTATCTGCTGCATAAGAGATGCTATCTTATAAGGTCTGTCTATGCACTTATCGAGTATGATAGCCATATCGTTGAGCGTTACAGCCTCGGTGCCGCCCGTACCCATAAGCTCGTCTACCTGCTTTTGCAGACTTTTAAGCTGATTGCTGTAGATCGTAAAGTCGGGTATAGAATCCGGCAGAACTACATCTATATTATAGTCGGTGTAGTCGTCGGGCTTAGGGCCTGTTATCTGAAGTATCTCTCTGTAATAGGTGTTTATAGAAGAAACTATAGTGTCCAGCTGATCCATTATCCTGCCTATCTCGCCGGGCACTGCTTCAAGCGTAAGTGTATGAGCGCCTGCTTCGAGATAGTAATAAACGGTATCTCCGTTTGCGGTCTCAGGCACGGTAAGTGTCCAGTCGCTGGAGTAGTGGAATTTTAGCTGCTCAGACTCGGTATTCGGGCACACGCCGTCGATATAGAGCTTTCTGTTTGAATAGAAACCACGCATGGTGTTCTGTCTTGCTCTTATGCCGACTTTGTAATAGCCAGCCTTGTCAATGTTGAAGTTCCATGTAACAGCCTGACCTGATTTTGCCCAGCTGTCCTTGCCTATGGTGTTGTACTTTGTCTTTGTCGGGTCTGACGGTGAAGTCAGGTAAGAAGATCTGTCGGAAGTCGGGAACAGTGTTCTGTCGCTCTTGGTGTCGGCTCTCTCGCCTTCAAGAGTGATAACTCCTGCGCCGTTCGCAGCCGAGAGATCTGCATCTGACGGAGCAACATATGCTTCCGGCGTAGGCTCCTGACAAAGCTTGAAATACTCTATAGCAAATTTAGCCTTGCTCGATGTAAGAGTAACGGTATGCTTGCCCTTTGTGAAGTAAAAGTCCAGCGCGCCGTTATACAGACCGTCAACGTCCAAAAGGTATCTTTCCTGCCACTGAACGCTCTCGACCTGTCCGGGTCTTATATCGTTATCGTTAAAGTCCTGCGTGATGGGGTTTTCGTTCACCCACACTTTGCTAAGGGTAAGCCTCGAGCAGGTATCATACGGCAGAGCGCCGTCAACGGACATCTGAAATTCTATCTCGTTCTGAGTACCTGCCAGCGCTTCGTATGAAAACAGTATGTTGTACATACCCTCCGCAGGAACGTCCACCTCAAAACTAATTTCGCCGCTCTGGCTCTCCCAGTTAAGAATATCCTGCTTTCCGTCCACCTGAATGACCTGCGCCTCAGTATCATCGCTCTTTTCGGTGAAGTCCTTTCCGTAGACGGTAACTTCTTCGGCAGGTCTCTGGGCATCGGCATACTTTTCAAGATATTCGCCGTATGTAATGGCGTCTATCCTCGTGACAGTCGATATCGGGGCGTCCGACTCTGCGCCGGAAGTATCCTCGGCATCGTCTGCATAAGCCGAGACCGCTGACGTGAGCGCGATAACAAGTGCGGCAGTCATAGAAGTAATACGCTTGAATCTACTCTTTTTCACATATATCCACCTTTCTGTAATGTATTTATAGGCAACGCTCTGCCAAAAGGCAAAGCCCACAATAAAATTTTTATCCGGACCTGAACACCACAATGCTGTCCTTGTCCTCGCTCAGCTCCACCTTTACCTTTGAGCCGCCTTTTATTCCCAGCGTATCAAGGTATTCGCGCGGAAGCTGCACCCTTCCCGAACGATCGAGCACCGCAAGCTCTTCCGAAACGGCTTCTTCATTCTCGCCCTCTTCGGCAGCCTCGCCGTGTTCAAAACCGTCAAGACTTCGCATCTCCTCGCTGTAGCTGCGTTTTCGTATGATCTCCGAACTGGTTCTTCCGTCACGTATCGCAACAACGCGGTCTATATGCTTTGCAAGCTTCACGTCATGCGTTACAATAACTATCGTCACGTTTTCGGAGCGGTTGAGTTCTTTAAAAATATTGAGTATCGCGTTTGAAGTTTTCGTGTCAACGCTGCCCGTCGGCTCGTCCGCCAGAAGGATCTTCGGCTTGTTCGCCAGCGCAATGGCTATAGCCACCCTTTGCTGTTCGCCGCCCGACATCTGATCCAGCCTGCTGTTCATTCTGTGCTCCAGCCCGACTTTCTTCAAAAGCTCCTGCGCACGTTTTTTGCGTTCGCTCTGCTTTTTCAGCAGCATAGGCATTTCAACGTTCTGCTGCGCGGTAAGGTAGGGTATCAAGTTGCGCGCGTTGTTCTGCCACACAAACCCCACGACGTTCCTTTTATAATCTATGTAGTCCTTTTCGGTAAACTTCAAGAGATTGCGCCCGTCTACATAAAGGCTGCCTGCCGAGGGTTTATCCAGTCCGCCCAGCATATTCAGAAGCGTTGATTTGCCGCTGCCCGAATTGCCCACTATCGCCATAAGCTCGCCGCGCTTAACTTCCAGGTCAAGTCCTTGCAGCGCAACTACCTCTATTTCGTCCGTCTTATATATCTTAACAAGGTTATCGCAGGAGATTATAACGTCGCTGTCCGCCTTGTGTTCATTCATATCAACATCACTCAACGATCTCACCGTCCTCAAGCGTATACACCTTGTCGGCGATGTCTATCATGCTCGGGTCATGCGTTGTCATGATTATGGTCATCTCCTGCTCGGAGACCAGCTGTTTGAACAGCTTCACCACGTTAAGACCCGTTGCGGTGTCCAGCTCTGCGGTGGGTTCGTCCGCAAAGACTATCTGCGGTTTGTGCGCTATCGCCCTTGCTATTGCCACCCTTTGCTGCTCGCCGCCCGACATCTCGCTCGGTCTGTGGTACATTCGTTTTGCAAGCCCCACCTGCTCCAGAGCCTCTTTTGCGCGCTTTGCCCTGTCGTCAGGAGAGAACTTTGCCAGCCGCAGCCCGAACTCAACATTTTCATACGCCGTCATGCTTGATATAAGCGCCACCGACTGGAACACGAACGCCATTTTCAGCCGCCGTATGTCATCGCGCTTATTCTCGGAAAGTTTGGTTATATCCTCGCCCAGAAACAGCACGTCGCCGTCTGTAGGCTTATCGAGCGCACCCAGGATATTTATCAGCGTGGTCTTGCCGCTGCCGCTTCGCCCTCTTAATATAGTAAGAGTGCCTTTTTCTACCTCAACGTCTACACCGCCGAGAGCCCTGACTACCTCGCCGCCGCCTATCTTGAATTCCCTTACGATATGATGCGCCGAAAGTATCGGTTTTTGGACATTTTCCATGCTGACACCACGCTTTCGCAGACCCCTGCCAAAAGCGGGGGCGATATTTTTCTATACAATTTTTTGTACACTAAAGAAGTTCTCGCTTTAGTTTGTGCAATATGTTCAAAAAAGCGATAACTATCCAATATTATTATACCAAATTACCTAATACGTTGTCAAGTAACTAAAACGATTACTTAAAAATTTTTTCATTGAACTAAATCGCCGCTTTTGTGCAGGTTGCAAGAATTTTTACCTGAAATTTTGTAGGCTGTTACAAAAACATTCGGCTTTATGCAAAATGATTTTATCAATTCGCATAACTGTTAGATTTCTGCACATTTCTTCCTTTTTTAAGGTGCAAAAAATCTCTCCCCAAAAGTGTGGGGAGAGGTTTCGCTGCTTATTATTCCCTGCCGTCCCAGCAATATGTACACAGGCAGTCGGGGTCAATGCCGATCGCCTCTATCATATCGTCAAGGCGGTTGTATTTCAGCGTGGTGAAATGCAGCTTTTTGCGAATTTCTTCAAGCATTTCCTGGTAGTTTTCGCTTGTCGGGTCTGCATAATCTGCCAGCTTCTCCTCAGCCTTGTCACCCTCTCTTTCAAGTATCACGCGCCTTGCAATAAGGTCGAGCTCCGAAGTTGAGCGCGAGAAGTTCAGATACTTGCAGCCGAACAGCAGCGGCGCGCACGCAGGACGAACATGGACTTCCTTTGCGCCTTTTTCGTACAAAAACTGTGTGGTCTCGCCAAGCTGCGTTCCGCGCACTATCGAGTCGTCTATAATAAGGAGGCTCTTATCTTTTATAAACTCTGTGGCAGGCAGCAGTTTCATTTTTGCTATAAGATTGCGCTTTTTCTGCGTGGGCGGCATAAACGAGCGCGGCCATGTCGGCGTGTATTTTATAAACGGTCTTGCAAACGGCACGCCGCTTTCGTTGGCGTAGCCTATCGCGTGACCCGTTCCCGAGTCAGGCACGCCTGCAACAATATCGGGGAACACCTCGCCTTTGTCGCGCATTGCCATTTTCTTGCCGCAGTTAGACCTTACCCTTTCTACCGAAACGCCCTCATAAGTGGCACAGGGGTAGCCGTAATATATCCACAAAAACGAGCAAATTCGCATCTTTTTCTTAGGCTGCTTTACCGTTTCCGCGCCGTCTGCGGTAATGAACACCACTTCCGATGCGCCCAGCTCTCTTATCTTTTCATACCCGAGGTTAAAAAACGCAAAGTCCTCAAACGAAACGCACCAGCCGTCGTCTTTTTTGCCAAGCACCAGCGGCGTTCTGCCAAGCTCGTCACGGGCGGCATATATGCCTTTTTCGGTCATTACCAGCATAGTCATCGAGCCGTCTATAACTTCCTGCGCGTATGAAATACCCTCTAAAATGGTAGATTTCTGATTGATAACAGCCGCCGTAAGCTCTGTGGGATTTATCTCCCCTCCGCTCATTTCAAGAAAATGCGTGTGCCCCTTGCTGTACACCATTTCAACAAGCTCGTCAACGTTATTTATCTTACCGACGGTCGCAATGGCATATGTACCGAGGTGAGAGCGCACCATTATCGGCTGCGGCTCATAGTCTGAAATGCAGCCTATGCCTATCTGACCACACATTTTGTTCATCTCATCGGTAAACTTTGTGCGAAACGGCGAATTTTCTATATTGTGTATAGATCTGTCAAAGCCTGCCTTGCTGTCGTAAACCACCATGCCTGCACGCCTTGTGCCGAGATGCGAGTGATAGTCAGTGCCGAAAAATACATCGAAAACGCAGTCGGTTTTCGATACCGCGCCAAATAGACCGCCCATAATTTTTACCTCCAGAATTTGTAGGTCTCTTAGCAAGACCGACTTGCATAGAATAACATACTAAAAGTATAACATAATCTGCCGCTAAAATCAAGCGCATTACAAGAATTTTGCAAAAACAAAGGGAAAGCCGCCGAGTGCTCTCCCCTTGTTCTTATTCTTTATAGCCAAGACCAAGTATCTGGAATTCCTTGTCCTCTGTGCCCTCCAGCATTTCAATGCTTATGGTGTATTCGTGGCTTTCATCGCCGGCGGCTATGCTTGCAACAGTCGGGTCGCCCCAGCCGCCCGAGGTCTCGCCCTCTACCAAGGTGTCCTGCGCGTTGCCGCTTTCGTCTGTGCAGGTAACTTTAACGCTGCCCATGCCGCTGCCTGCCGAATTTTCCTTGAACAGCAGATACAGATCCGTGCCCTTTGCCTTGAAAACTATCGGCTCGTTACTCTCTGCGCTGCCTTTGAAAGTCCAGCCCTTGTCAAAAGTATTTATGTTGCTGCCTGCCTCCCAGCTGCCAAGGCTTTCGGGTGTAAGGGCATCGCTCTCAAGTATATGGCAGTTTACATACTGCTCGCTGTACATGGGTTCTTCGGGATATACATACTCGCTCGGTTCCTGTGCCGCCTCGACCTGCTCAAAATAGTAGCTTATCATATCAGTTACCATTTCGTGCCCGTGCAAGTTCGGGTGCGAGCCGTCTTTTGAAAACTCTTTCCACGTCAGCTGTCCGTTATCCATAAGGTAGGTTATGCCGTCGGCGTAGCTTATCATCGGCAGTTCATAATACTCGCCTATCTTCTTCATGCCGTCCTGCGCGGTGTAGCCGTCCTCAGTCCTTGCAAACAGCAAAACTATAGCAATATCGGGGTTTTTGGCATATGCAGAACGTATAATGCCCTCATATGCGGTAAGATAATTTATATCGGTGCCGTCGTTTACCGCAAATTCTATGAACAGCACGTCGGGGTCGTTTGCAAGCACATCTCTCTCCAGCCTGAAAGAGCCCAGTATCGAGGGTGTGCCGCTAAGTCCTGCGTTTACATAATGCACCTTCTCGCCGTTCGTGCCGTACTGCTTCATGAACCATATATAGGTATTAGCGGCATAGCACTTTGCGGCGTTCACGGTGTAGCCCTCGGTGATAGAACCGCCTATGAAAGAAAGCGTCAGTTCTTCACCGTTTTTCGCCTTTTCTATAACTTTCTTCATAGCCGCTGTATTGCCAAGAGAGCAAAGGCTTTTCTGCTTCATTATCTCATAGTATTCTTCATACGTTTCGGGCTGCGGCTCGTCCGTCTGCGAAGAGTTTTCTGTACTTTCTGTACTTTCCGCAGCACTGTCAGCCGTACTGCTTTCATTTACTGCCGCACTGCTTTCAGGCGTACTGTCTGCCGCGCCGCTTTCACTGCTGCCCGAATTTGAGCAGCCGCACATACCAAAGGTCATAACTGCCGCCGCCAGACCTGCTAAAATTCTTTTATTCATACTATCACTCCCATAAAAAACGTTTACATGATACAAAAATCCCCCTGCGCAAAACAGGGGGATAAAGCTCTCAGAATTAGTTGAGCAGCGACTTCTCGGTCTCTTTATCAAACAGATGGATCCTGTGAGGATCGATAGCGATCTTGATATGATCCTGAGGACGTGCTGTAGAGCGAGGCGAAACTCTTGCGGTAAGGCTTATGCCCTCGCAGTTAATGTACAGATAGGTCTCAGCGCCCATCATTTCGGTAACTTCTACTTCTGCTTCTACAACGCCTGTGGTAGCGGCAGCAATGAAGTCTTCCTCATCGTGCAGGCACTCGGGACGTACACCGAGAACTATTTCCTGATCTACATGCGGCTCGAGAACTTCTGCATCAGCCTTCTCGTCGGGTATTTCAACATAGTACTTCTTGCCTCTTGTAGTCTTTGTATCCTCAGAGCCGAATTCTACGCTGTATTTGCCGTCGATCTTGCGCAGAGTACCGTCTATGAAGTTCATCTGCGGCGATCCGATAAATCCTGCAACGAACTGGTTTACAGGGTTCTGATAGAGGTTGGTAGGTGAATCTATCTGCTGAATGTAACCGTCTTTCATAACAACTATACGGTCGCCCATCGTCATAGCTTCTGTCTGGTCGTGAGTTACGTAGATGAACGTTGTACCGAGCTTCTTGTGGAGCTTGGATATCTCAGTTCTCATCTGCGCTCTCAGTTTAGCGTCGAGGTTGGAAAGAGGCTCGTCAAGCAGGAATACCTGCGGCTCACGTACTATCGCACGTCCGAGCGCAACTCTCTGTCTCTGACCACCCGAAAGAGCCTTAGGCTTTCTGTCGAGCAGGTGAGCTATGTCGAGTATTCTTGCAGCTTCTTCAACCTTTCTGGCTATCTCGTCCTTGGGCACCTTGCGGAGCTTCAGACCAAATGCCATGTTTTCAAAAACAGTCATGTGAGGGTACAGAGCGTAGTTCTGGAAAACCATCGCTATATCTCTGTCCTTAGGAGCGATGTCGTTTACGAGTCTGTCGCCGATATAAAGTTCACCTTCGGTGATCTCCTCAAGACCTGCGATCATTCTCAGCGTGGTTGACTTACCGCAGCCGGAAGGTCCGACAAGGATTATAAATTCCTTGTCCTTGATCTCAATGTTACAGTCGGAAACGGCAACGACGCCGCCGGGGTACTTTTTATAGATCTCTCTTAATGATACACTTGCCATCTCTTGAGAACCTCCAATTATTTTTATTGCTAATTTGTACCTGCACCTTAACGCTGCACCATACTTTTAGCTATACTAATATAATACCAAAAAATTTGCAATACGGCAAGATGTTTTTTTACTAAACTTTAGAACATTCATTTATTTATATTGCCTAAATTCCTGCCCTCTCAAAAAGAGTGTGTCAAATTAGAGTGCGATTTTTTCAATTTCTTTGTGCATTATTTCTATACACCCGCCAAGCGGCAGATCTTCACGCAGCTGAATATTTCCTATGCTCAGCCGCTTCAAATAGGTAACTTTATTTCCCAGTACTTCAAACATTCTTTTTATTTGGTGATACATACCTTGATGAAGGGTAACAAAGCAGCTGCACTCGTCCTCGCCTTTTTCAAGCTGCGCCGGCAGACATTTTTCTCCGTCCAGAAAAATACCCTGCTCAAACTTTCGTGCATACTCCTCCCCTACCGGTCTTTCAAGGCGTACAAAATACTTCTTAGGCACATGGCTTTTTGGTGAAAGTATCTTGTGTGCAAACTCGCCGTCGTCTGTAATAAGCACGAAGCCCTCGGTATCCTTATCCAGTCTGCCTGCCGGAAAAAGACCGCTGCGGCGCATATTCTCCGGTATAAGCGAAAGCACCGTAGGGGACAGTCCGTCCCTTGTGGAACAGACTACCCCCTGCGGCTTGTTGAGCATTATGTATATAAATTTTTTGTACTCTATCTTTTCGCCGTCAACGCACACTTCATCGTCTGTGGTTATCTTCATATCGCTTTTCACTTTTGCGCTGCCGTTTACCGTAACTTTCCCTGCGGCGCACAGCTTCTTCACATCAGAGCGCGAAATATCGCCCCTCTGCGAGGATATGAACTTATCGAGCCTTATCATCTCTGCCATTTTTATACTTCCTTGTCTGTATTTATGCCGCCTGCGAGCTTTCGTCTGTAGTTGTCTGCTGCGACTGCTCTGCTAAAGCATCGTCAGCACACGGTGTTGTGGTAACATCGGGGGCGCTTTCTGTAACGTCAGTGACCGCGCTGTCGGTGGTGGTTTCAGGCTTTTTAAGACCATGCATAAAGCCGTCAAGCTCGGTGCAGCAAACATCGCCGCCAATGAGCATGCCGTCGCAGATCATCAGGTTCATCATGACGTTTTGCTCCCCCTCATAATTATACACCGGATACGAATAAATTTCAACCGTTCTGCCCTTATATTCCGCAAGGTCAAAACCCTGCTGCTTTTGCAGGTCGTTGTAATTTTTATATACCTCGTCAAATTCTTCGGGTATGATAACTATCCTGCAAGTGTCGTATTCGTCGGCAACCTTCCAGCCGAGGTCTTTGATAAACTGCTGCCGTTGCGTTTCGTTGGTCATGCGGTAGACAGCGGTCTTTTCCTGCGCGTGCTTGAAAGCGAACAGCACCGCCGCGGCGGCTACCACAACTATCGCCAGAACCGTTACAGCCGCCCAGAAGCTTTTGATCTTTACAGTTTTGATAAACATAGTATTCCTCCAATGCTTGTTATGTTTGTACATTTGTGATACTAATCTATATGACGAGCAGAATGAAAATATACTTGCCTTTTCAAAACATTGACCGCCAAAGCGCTTTATTCATATAATGTATAGAGATATTCTCAACGAACATCAGCTTCATTTTATTATATTATTAAGGATAAGGAGTAACTATGGATATATCACTTACTTTTCTTGTTATAGGCGGCGACCTGCGGCAGAATTTCTTAGCGCAGCACCTGGCTGAAAAAGGCTGCACTGTATATACGCTGGGTCTCAGCGGCGAGCACCCTGCAAAAGGCTGTATGGCTGTAGATTCTTTAGAGCAGCTGCCATACTCACCCGATGTTGCCATTTTGCCGCTTGTTGCCTCAAACGACGGTGTGAGCGTGAACGCGCCGTTTTCTACAGAAAAAGAAATACCCCTTAAAGAGGTATGCAAGCATTTAAAAAGCAGCGCTCTTATCGTCGGCGGCAAATTAAGCTCAGAGGTGCAGGATATTTTCCGCCAAAGCGGCAGAGAATTTGCAGACTATTTCACTCGCGAAGAGCTTATAGTAGAAAACTGCGTTCCCACCGCCGAGGGCGCATTGCAGATAGCCATTGAAAACACCCCGAAGACCATTCACGGCAGTGATGTGCTTATTTTGGGCTTCGGCAACGTTGCAAAAGCCACGGCGCGCGTGTTTCATGCTTTAGGTGCAAGGGTACATATCGCGGCGCGCAAACAGCGAGACTTAGCATATGCTAAAACTCTCGGCTATATCGCGCTGCCTATGACATCTCTTGCAAAACATCTCGGCGGCAAAGATATTATTATAAACACAGTGCCCGTGCAGCTGCTTGACGGCGAAAAACTGGGGCACATCGACCGCGACACCCTTATTATAGACCTAGCCTCAAAGCCGGGCGGCGTTGACCTTGCGGCGGCATCGGATATGCGGCTGAAGGTGATATGGGCGTTATCTCTGCCCGGAAAGACCGCGCCAGTTACCTCGGGCATAATTATCGCAGACACTGTGCTTAACATCTGCCGCGAAAGGGGGCTTTACGATGTATGAACAGCTCAGCGGCTTAAAAGTAGGCTACGCTATGTGCGGCTCGTTCTGCACGTTTGAAAAGTCGTTCGCGGCGACGCAGAGGCTAAAAGAACTCGGTTGCGAGCTTTTTCCGATAATGTCTTTCAACGCGGCATCTATATCATCGCGATTCGGGGGCAGCGAGGAAAATATTGCAAAGTTAGAGGACATCTGCGGCAGAAAAATTATTTCGTCTATTGAAGCTGCCGAGCCTATAGGCCCGAAAAAACTGCTTGACATACTGGTAGTATCGCCCTGCACGGGCAACACCGCTGCTAAACTGGCAACAGGCGTTACCGACACACCCGTGACTATGGCAGTCAAATCCCACATTCGCAACTCAAGACCCGTTGTGCTTGCCATTGCCACCAACGATGCTCTGGGCGCGGCTGCGAAGAACATAGGCTTTTTGCAAAACTGCCGCAATTTCTTTTTCGTACCCTATGGTCAGGACGACTTTGAGCACAAACCCAACAGCATGATAGCGCACTTTGAGCTTATCCCCGACAGCATTTGCGCCGCGCTTGACGGCAAACAAATGCAGCCTGTTATACGCCCATACTGACAGAAAAACACCCGACCTTTTTTGAGGTCGGGTAATTTTATCAGAATAATCAGAATTTCAAAGCCTTAAAACGCTCCATAGCCTGCTTGGTGCGCTCTCTGTCGCCGAAAGCTGTAAGCCTGAAATAGCCCTCGCCGTTTTTGCCAAAGCCCTCGCCCGGTGTGCCGACAACGTTAGCCTCTGCAAGCAGCTTGTCGAAAAATTCCCAGCTGCCAAGACCGCCGGGGCATTTTAGCCATATGTACGGAGAGTTTTTGCCGCCCGTGTAGTATATGCCCATTTCGTCCAGTGTTGAGGCAATTATTCGCGCATTTTCACGGTAGTAGTCTATGTTCACCTTTATCTGCTTCTGACCCTCATCGGTGAATATTGCCTCTGCCGCTCTCTGCACAGGGTAAGATACGCCGTTGAACTTGCTGCCCTGACGTCTGCCCCACAACTGCGCAAGGTACACCTCACTGCCGTCCGAAGCTGTAACCTTGAGCTCCTCGGGTATTACAGTATAGCCGCAGCGCATACCCGTGAAGCCTGCGGTCTTTGAAAGCGAGCACATCTCGATAGCGCAGGTGCGTGCGCCATCTATCTGGAAAATGCTTCTCGGCAGGTCGGGCTCGGAGATAAACGCCTCATACGCGGCATCGAAGATTATAACAGAGCCGTTTTTGTTGGCGTAGTCCACCCACTTTTTCAGCTGCTCTTTTGTGTATACCGAGCCCGTGGGGTTGTTTGGCGAACACAGGTAAATTATGTCTGCGTGAACGCTGTCATCAGGCATTGCTGCAAAGCCGTTTCCCTCGGTAGAATCGGCGTATATCACCTTTCTGCCGTTCATAAGGTTGGTATCTACATACACAGGGTAGGCAGGGTCGGTTATCATAACAACGTTGTCGTCACCGAAAATATCCACAATATTGCCGCAGTCCGCCTTAGCGCCGTCGTTTATGCGTATCTCGTCTGCCTTGACGTTCGCGCCGAAGCTTTTGTAATACTTAGCCACCGCCTCTTTGAGAAAATCATAGCCTGCGCCGCTGTCCTCATAGCCGCGGAACGTTTCTTTGACGCCCATTTCGTCGGCGGCTTTTTTCATAGCTTCCACCGCGGCAGGGGCTATCGGCAGGGTAACATCGCCAATGCCCATTCTGATGATGTCGGCATCGGGGTGCGCCTGAGAGAAAGCTTTCACCCTTTTTGCGATCTCGATGAACAGGTAGTTTTTCTTCATGCTTAGAAAATTTTCGTTGATTTTAACCATTTTGATCAGTCCTTTTTTATATAATTTTTTTGGTTGCGATGGAGCGCATTCAACGCCCCACAACGCGCAAAAGTTTTAAACCCTGTCAAGAAAGGAAAAGTTTTCGATCGACCCTTTTTCAAAAGGGTCGTCAGGGTCAAGGGGCGGAAGCCCTTTGTCG
>CANRPG010000009.1 GCA_947632425.1 uncultured Clostridia bacterium
AATTGAATATTTCTGCGCACTTATACAAAAATGAAACAGAGAAATCCTTTTCGCCGTTTTCTATCTTTTCGTAATCGCTCTTTGATATACCTGTAAGATCGCTGAATTCTTCTATAGTAAGGTCACAGGCAGTTCTCAGCCCTTTAAGTCTGTAGCCGACTTCTTTCATATTGTATTCCATAAATTTATCAACCTCGCAATAATTTGATAACAGAGCCGCAAAGCTCCTTCGGCGAATCTATAACGATATCGCAGCAAGAATTTTCAAGCACATCTCTGCCGCGGTATCCCCACGAGCAGCCTATGCACTTTAAGCCGGCGTTTTTCGCCGTTTGCACGTCAACGTCTGAATCGCCCACAATAACGCAGTCGTCTTTCGATACGCCGAGCTGCGCCATTATGCTGAAAATAATGTCAGGCTGCGGTTTCTTTCTGACATTCTCCCGACTTCCCTGTATCAAATCGAACATACCTTCGCCAAACAGTGCATTGACTATTTTTCTGCAAAACTCAAAAGGCTTGTTGCTTGCCACCGCAAGTTTCGCTCCGTTTTCTTTAAGACGAAGCAGAGCCTCTTCAATGCCATTGTAAGGCAGCGTTTTGCACAGACATCTCTCCTCATATAGAGCAGAAAAGCGATCAAATACAGTCTTCTCGGTAATCGTTCCCCTGATATTTTCGGGAACAGACCTTGTAACGAGCATTTTTGTGCCGTTGCCGACAAACATTCTGTACTCCTCGTAAGAATGAAGCGGCAGATCCAGCTCACTCAATGCGCCGTTCACACTGTCGCCAAGGTCGAATAATGAATTGACAAGTGTACCGTCGAGATCAAAGATGACAGTCATCTTATCCGCACCTCTAAGCATTACATAATTAGTTTACATATTATATCACAAATAAATTAAATTTTTATGAACATACTATGTACTATTTATTACTTGTTGCGTTTCTTCCCTAATATTTGGGCGTTTGTACAAAAACCATGCCTTTAATACCTATGATAAAATTATTCTTGCACTAAAACGTTTTATATGTTATACTTAAAATAACATATTACCGAGTATTTTCGGTCTTAGGAGGTCAAACAATGAATATAGAAAAAATACTTTCCGAAATGATGCTTGAAGAAAAGGCATCACTGTGTTCGGGCAGCGATTTCTGGCACACAAAGGCGCTGGAGCGTTTCGACATTGAGCCTATAATGCTTTCAGACGGCCCTCACGGTCTTAGAAAGACCAACCGCAACCATTGCAAAACGGAAGCGAACGACGAGACTGCAATTGCGGTATGCTTCCCTGCTGCCTGCGCAACGGCATCTTCGTTTGACAAAACGCTTCTTGAAAAAATGGGCAAGGCTATCGGTGATGAATGTCAGGCTGAGGATATAGCTGTAATACTTGGCCCGGGTGTGAACATAAAACGCTCTCCCCTTTGCGGCAGAAACTTTGAGTATTTCTCCGAAGACCCCTATCTTGCATCACATCAGGCAGCGGCGCTAATAAAGGGCATACAGAGCAAGGGTGTTGGAACTTCTATAAAACACTTTGCCTGCAACAATCAGGAAACACGCAGAATGGCTGTAAGCGCAAATGTTGACGAACGCACGCTGCACGAGATATATCTCAGCGCTTTTGAATACGCTATAAAAGAGACCAAGCCGTGGACTGTCATGGCATCGTATAATCGCATCAATGGCGAATATACCACGCAGAGCAAATATCTGCTGACCGATATACTTCGCGATAAATGGGGCTTCAAAGGTCTTGTAATGAGCGACTGGGGCGCAGTTGACGAGCGCGAAAAGGGCGTTGAGGCAGGGCTCGACCTGCAAATGCCCTCCTGCCATGGCAAGACTGACGAAATAATAGTTGAAGCCGTTAAAAGCGGAAAACTTGACGAAAAGTACGTTGACGAATGCGTAAGAAACGTTCTGAAGCTTTATGACAAATACAAGACCAACCACAAGGGCGGTCAGTGGGATCCGAAAAAAGACCACGAACTTTCGCGGAAGATAGCGACCGAGTGTGCTGTACTTCTTAAAAACGACGGCGACATACTGCCTCTTGACAATAGCAAAAAGATTTGCTTTATCGGCGCATTTGCTAAAACGCCGCGTTTTCAGGGCGGCGGTTCTTCGCACATAGAATGTACTGAGATAACCTCGGCTCTCGATGCCGTTAAAGAATACTGCGATGTAAAATTTGCTTTGGGCTTTGAGGCAGAGAGTAACGACCCCGATGAAAAGCTTATCTCAGAAGCTGTGGAGCTTGCCAAAAACAGCGATGTTGCGGTAATATTTGCAGGTCTGCCCGATTCGTTCGAGTATGAGGGCGGCGACAGAAAGCATATGCGAATGCCCGACTGCCAGTGCGAGCTTATCAAACGTGCAGCGGCTGTAAACAAGAATATAGTAGTCGTGCTGCACAACGGCTCGCCGATGGAAATGCCGTGGCTTGACAACGCAAAGGGCGTGCTTGAAATGTATCTTGCCGGTCAGGCCAGCGGCGGCGCGGTTTGTGACCTGCTGTTTGGCAAAGTGAACCCCAGCGGCAAGCTTGCCGAGACATTCCCTCTCTGCCACGAAGATACCCCTGCGTTTATAGGTGAATTCGGCTGCGGCGACAACGTATATTACAACGAGGGCTTATATGTAGGCTACCGCTGGTATGACAAACGCAAGCTGCCTGTGCTTTTCCCGTTTGGTTACGGACTTAGCTACACTAAATTTGAATATTCAGATATAAAGCTGTCGGCAGATGAAATAAACGCCGACGGTGAACTTACTGTGAGCGTTACTGTTAAAAATATAGGCAGCAGAGCAGGAAAAGAAGTTGTTCAGCTGTATGTGAGCGACAAGCACTCCTCGGTTGACAGACCTGTTCGTGAGCTTAAAGGCTATGAAAAAGTAGCTCTTGAAGCAGGCGAAAGCAAGAAAGTATTCTTCAAGCTGGATAAGAGCGCCTTTGCATATTACAGCACCGACGAACACGACTGGGTAGTTGAGGACGGCAGATACGACATCGAGATAGGCGCATCTTCAAGAGACATAAGGCAGTCGGCGTACATTTTCATAAACAACGGATATCTGCCCAAAGTGCGCTTTACCATAAACAGCATTGTAGGCGACATTCTCGCCCACCCTGCCGCGGCTGAAGTTTTTGTAGACTTTATCAAATCCGAAGTTGCCAAAGAAGGCGGTCAGGTAGGCATACAGAGCGTTGACGACTTCCCTGCCGATCTTATGCAGGTATTTTCGGACATGAGCGTGCGCACAACGCTTGATTTTGTATCATCTAAAGGCATAACGCGCGAAAAGCTTATTGCCACATTAAACAGGCTCAACGACATTGTAAACGACGAAAAGTAACGCATTTGCCGCCTGCGGAATATTATGTAGTAAATTTCGTTATGGGGGTATTTGAATGAAAATAATCGTCATCAAGCCGCCTAAAGTTGTGGCTGGAGCGCTGAGGCTGGTATTCGGCATAAAAAAGTGCCGGAGCTGAAAAGAAATATCCGTCGGAGAAATATCTTCGGCGGATAATTTTATTGCTTTTTATATTGTTTGTACTTCCACTCGGGAATGAGTTTCGCTTCATCATACATAGCTTTGTAGCTTTCGTGGCGCGAGGAACATATTTTGCCCTCTGCCATAGCTTCAAGTACAGCACAGCCGCTTTCTTTGGTATGGCTGCAATTTATAAATCTGCATTTGCCAAGGTAAGGTCTGAACTCGCGAAAGCACTCTGCCAGATCTTCTTTGAAAATTATATCATACTGCGAAGTATCAAAGCTTGAAAAGCCGGGCGTATCTGCAACATAGCCGCCGCCCGAAAGTTTATAAAGCGAAACGTGCCGTGTGGTGTGTCTGCCTCTGCCAAGTTTGCGGCTTATTTCTGCGGTCTTTTCTTTCAAATCAGGAAACATACCGTTGAGCAGTGTTGTTTTGCCGACCCCCGTATTTCCTGCAAACGCCGATACCTGACCGCTTATGCGCTGTTTCAGCACATCGGCAAGGGCTTCATCGCCGCCGCTTATACAGAACACCTCAACTCCGCAGTCGTTATAAAGCTTTTTTAGCTCGTCGGCAGGCGTTATATCGGTTTTTGTAAAGACTATTATAGGGTCTATATTTTTATACTCTGCAACGGCTATAAATTTATCAAGCAGCAGCAAATTCGGCGATGGCTGACAGGACGACACGACAAGTATCAGATTATCGATATTCGCAAGCGGCGGACGAACGATAAAATTTTTGCGGTCACTGACTTCAACGATAACGCCCTTGCCCTCGCCCATCTGCACTATTGAAACAATATCGCCGCAGCAGGGCGAAATGCCCTTATTTCTGAACGAACCTCTCGCGGTACATTCATATACACTATCGGAGACATCTACAAAATAAATGCCTCCGATAAGTTTTACTATCGTACCCGAGAATTTTTTATTCTCACAATCCATATAAGTTTTAATCTATCTTATCAAACTTGCTTTTATCAGCAAAAATATGTTTGACGGCATCCCGATATCCGATATAGTTGTCGTAATATGCATCGAACGTCGTAAATTCATCACCCTCATTGAAAGTCTTGACAGGTGTTGACGGATCGGTTGGATCAAAGAACCAACCTGATGAATTAGCTCTATAAGTACCTTTCTCTTCGTCAGGAAGATCATAATAAGTAGGTTCTTCCTGCGGCTGAGTTACAGGCGGTTCGGTAACTATGGGTGTAACTCCGTCAGCAGTTATTGTAAGGTTGCCTGTTACGCCCTTTACGGTATATGTGCCGTCGGCATTTGGAGAGAGCGCAGAGCCGTTTACTCTTACTACCATAGAGCCGGAATTATATCCGCTTCTTACAGTTACCGAGAACGAATAGTCGCTGCCGTCGGTAACTGTAGATGCGCCAGAGAAGGATACTCCTTCCACCTGTGAGAAGCTTACTGTATAAGTAGCCTTTGTAGTGGTCTCAACAATGCTTATGAACGCATTCTTGTCAACGGAAGTCTGTGTTGCAGTCTTTGCGTTGAAATCAACGGTAAATACCGCATACTTGACTGCCTTATTTGTCTTGGCATTTACGGCTTCGACCATAAGTGTCTGAACGCCCTTGCCGCTTATGCCCTTTATCGTTATGTTATTGCCTGCATAGTATTCGGCTTTATCAAGCGTTGAGTGCTGTATAACAGCTCCCGAATCGTTGTAAACATTGAATGTGAACGAACCGCTTGCGCCTGCCGGTATCGGTATCGAAAGGTCTACAGAACCTGTGCCCTCAACGCCCGTGGAAACGCCTATTATTATCTCCTGATCGCGAGGAATAGATGTGCCTTCCATAACGCTCTGGCTTACTACTGTTCCCTTTGCAGGGTCTTTCACGTCAACATCTTTGAACTGCACGTTGGTAAATCTCTTTGCCGAAAGAGCTTCCTGAGCTTCCTCTTTTGTAAGACCTATTACCTTGGGCATTTCCGAACTGTTGGAAAGAGGTCCATAGCTTACATAAACAACTATAGTTGAGCCTGCTTCTGCGCTCTTTCCGCTTTCGGGATCGACCTTGAATATAACGTCTACATCATACTGGTCGTTCCAGTCTGACATCTTCTTTACCTCAAAGCCGAGCTGTTTAAGGTTATTCTCTATAGAATCGCTGTATTTGTGACCTACAAGGTCATCGGGCACCTGTATCATTCTGGGACCTTTGCTGACCTTTACGCTCACGTTTATGCCTTTCTTTGAGGTCTTGCCCTCGGCAACGCTCTGATCGAATATCAAGCCTTCGCCGTATTCGGAATTGTACTCCTCAACAACGTCGAAGTTTATCATATCTTTATACTGCTCTGCCGCCTGCGTATAAACTGTATTTATAAGGTTAGGCATTTCAAAAGAATCATCATTGTTAGACTTATTGAACTTGCTTATTACACCGAAAATTACAACGCACGCAACAATAACTACTGCAACAGCAGAAGCGCAGAGTATCGGGAAAACGTAGCTTTTTCTGGGTTCTTCATCTTCTTCATCATCATATTCGTCGTCAAACTCGTCTGCTTCATCTTCCTCGTATTTCTTAGAGGCAGCAGGCGTTACCGGGGTAAAGTATCTTGTACCCTCGCTGTCATCATCTTCCTCATCTTCACGTGGAATATATCCGAAAACGACCGACTGATCCATTTTGAAAGTATCGATATCCTTTATCATCTCGGCAGCCGACTGATAACGCTTTGCAGGCTCTTTTTCCACGGCGTGCATAACTATCTCTTCGAGAGCCTCGGGAATAGAGGGCACATATGTACGCGGAAAAGTAGGCTGCTCCTGCATATGCATAAGCGCGATAGAAACAGGGTTTTCGCCGTCGAACATCTTTCTGCCGGTGAGCATTTCATACAGCATAACACCAACGGAATATATATCGCTTCTCTCGTCGGTATAGTCTCCCCTTGCCTGTTCGGGTGAGATATAGTGAACAGAGCCTATAGTCTTTTCAGACATGGTCTTGCCGTCAACTCTTGAAAATCTGGCAATACCAAAGTCCATGACCTTTATAGTACCGTCAGCAAACAGCATAATGTTCTGCGGCTTTATATCACGGTGAATAATGCCCCTGTCATGCGCGTGCTGCAAAGCTCTGAGTATCTGCGTTATAAAGTGCAGTGCATCTTTCCAGCGCAGCGCGCCCTGCTGCTCGATAAACTCTTTCAGCGTTATACCATCGATATACTCCATAACGATAAACTGAATGTCATCGTTAAAACCAACATCGTATATCTTTACGATATTCGGGTGCGAGAGTACAGCTATAGCCTTGCTCTCGTTTCTGAAACGCTTCAGAAACTCCTCGTTCTCGGAAAACTCTGGCTTGAGTATCTTCACAGCGACAACTCTGTTTTCCATAATGTCAACTGCCTTGTATACGTCAGCCATTCCTCCTATGCCGATAAGCTCCGTTATTTCGTATCTTCCGTCAAGCTTTTTGCCGATATTAAGATCCATTGATTTCACTCCTATATATTAGTTATATCAGTCGTAATTACAGATCATGGCGAGGGTTATATTGTCCTTGCCACCCTGAGAATTAACATAGTCAATAAGCCCGGCGACAACTTTATCGCCTTTCTCTTTGTTCTCTGAACGCGCGTGTATAGCTTCATACAGCATATCGTCGCTGCAATAGTTTGAAAGACCGTCGCTGCACAAAATTATCTCGTCACCGCGCGAAATATCTATCTCGAAGAAATCCACCTCAACTTCTTTTTCAACACCGACAGCTTTTGTTATATAGTGCCGCATATCATGTGTGGAGATCTCCTCTTTATTTATTTTGCCCTGCTCGTAAAGCATCTCAACATAGGTATGGTCAACGGTCACCTGCTCAATGCCGCTGTCTGATAGATGATACGCTCTTGAATCGCCAACACTTGCAATATACGCAATATCGTCTTTCACTATAGCCGCAACACAAGTCGTGCCCATGCCTTTTTTCTCCTGCTCCTCGGCAGCCTTTTTGTATATCAGCGTATTCGCCGCAGATACCGCCGTAACCAGCAGATTTTTCATACTCATCGGGCTGAAACTGCTGCGGTAATTCTGCTTTATCCTGTCATGAACAGCATTGACTGCAATACTGCTTGCAAGGCTGCCAAAGCCTGCACCGCCCATGCCGTCGCACACCACAGCGCAAACAGCGCCGTCATCGAACGAGCTGAACAAAAAGCAGTCCTGGTTTTCTTTGCGTTTCATACCGATATCACTTGCCGCACAAACAAACAAAATATGTCACCTCTTTATGTCAGAAAGCGAACAATGCCGCCTTTTAATATACTATATACCATACTGTCTTCTCAGCTGACCGCAGGCTGCGTTTATATCAGCGCCCAAAGTCCTCCTTACAGTAACATTCATTTTAAACTTTTCCAGTGTCTCCTTAAACCTCATTGTTGACCGCCTTGACGACCTGTAATCCCTCTCGTCTATTTTATTTACCGGGATAAGATTTACATGGCACATCATGCCGTCCAGAAGGGCTGCCAGTTTTCTGGCGTCCTCATAGCTGTCGTTCACGCCCTCTATCACCGCATACTCAAAGCTTACGCGTCTGCCCGTGGCTTTGAAATAATCGCGGCAGGCACAGACAAGCTCATTTATATCATATTTATTATTCACAGGCATTATACTGCTTCTTGACTTATTATCTGCCGAATGTAGCGATACCGAAAGGGTAATGCCCAATTTAAGCTTGGCAAGCTCATATATCTTCGGCACGAGCCCACAGGTAGAGAGCGAAATATGCCGCAGGCTGATATTCATTCCCTCGTGAGAAGAAATAAGCTCAAAGAACCTTACCACATTATCGTAATTATCAAGCGGCTCGCCTATGCCCATAAGCACCACGCCCGAAATTTTCCTTCCGCTGTCGCGCTGGGCGGTGTATATCTGCATAAGCATTTCAGACGGCAGAAGGTCTCTGCAAAAGCCTGCCTTTGTTGAAGCGCAGAAACTGCACCCCATTTTGCACCCCACTTGTGTTGATATACACAACGTGTTGCCGTGCTCATATTCCATAAGAACAGACTCAACGTACTCGCCGTCATAAAGCCTATATAGATATTTTAACGTATTATCGGTACAAGAGGCAAGCCTTTTAGCAATAAATAGTGAATTTATACAAAAAATTTCGTCTAGCCGCGCTCTTAACTGTGCAGAAAGATTGGTCATAGAGGAAAAATCAACCACTTGCTTAACGTGCAGCCACTCATATATCTGTCTTGCCCTGAATTTCTTTTCGCCCATGCTTTCGATCATTTCTTCAAGCTCGGGCAAAGTCATGCTGAGAATGTCGGTTTTACCGTTTATCTGAATAGTCTGCCGCATAGCACACCTCTTTATGTCAACCGTCTTTTTTAAGCTTTGCTATAAAGAAACCGTCGCCGCCGAACATATCGGGCGTCATAGTCACAAACGGCTCTTTCAGTCCCATGTCATCACAAACATTTACGGGCGTAAAACCCTTGTTTTCCTGCAAAAACTTTTCTACTACCTGTTCATTTTCAGCCTTTGAAACTGTGCAGGTAGAATACACAAGCATGCCGCCGTCTTTAACATACTGCGCCGATGTTTTTAGTATCTCTGACTGTATCTCCGGCAGCCGTGCAAGCTCTTCGGGCTTTTTATACTTTATCTCGGGCTTGCGCCTTATTACCCCAAACCCTGAGCATACAACATCGCAAAGCACTTTATCAGCCTTTGGCAACGAAGCACTAACTTTTCGCGCATCATTGACCGCCGCTGTAATGCATTTTATACCCAGCCTTTCAGCGCCGCTTTTTATAAGCGATACTCTTTTTTCGTGAAGATCAAGGGCGTACAGCCTGCCGCTGTCTTTCATAAGCTGGGCGCAGGTAAACGCCTTTCCTCCGGGCGCAGAGCACACATCTATCAAAACTTCGCCCTCTTTTGGGTCAAGCGCCATACAGCATATCTGTGATGATATATCCTGAACATGGAACAGCCCGTTTTTAAAGGCAAGCGTATTTTCAATATCTCCGCCGCTCAGAAGCTGAACACAGTCGGGTATTTTATCATTCACATCGGCTTTAAAGCCGTCCTGCGAAAGCGCATCTATAAGCTGCTGAGCCGAGCACTTCAAAGTATTTGCTCTCAGTGTAACAGGCGGCTTACCTACGGAGCTCTCCAAAAGCGAAAGAGCCGTTTTTTCGCCGTATTCATTCAGCCATTTATGTACGAGCCACTCAGGACATGAATATTCAAGCGAGAGCTCGTCCTCTTTGTCGCTCGGCTTTGGCAGCGGCATGCCGTCTCTGATAAAACTTCTCAGAACGCCGTTTACAAAGCCAGCCGCCGACGGATTTTTCATCATATGCTTTACAAGCCTTACAGACTCATTCACCGCTGCGCTTGGCGGCACAGACTTCATATACAAAAGCTGATACAACCCCATTTGCAGCACGCAAACAGCTTCGTTTGAAAGCTTGTCCATCGGTATTTTTGAACGCTCTGCAATTATCCTGTCAAGCGTTACGAGCCTTTCCAGAGTGCCGTATGCCAAAGCAGCCGCAAAGCGTTTTTCCTCATCTGAAAGCGAACCCTTGCTTATATAGCTGTCAAACGCGATGTTTGAATACGCGCCGCTGTGCCTGCAATTGTAAAGCAAGTGATACGCTGTTTCTCTCGGGTCTGCCATACTATCTTCGGCGGTTGTTGCTTCTGCCGGCAACGATGATGAACAGCCGCAAGAGCGTCATAAGTGTGGAGGCAAGAGCCGCAACATAGGTAAGCGCGGCAGCCGAAAGCACTTTTCTCGCACCTACAAGCTCATCGGGCTGTAGTATATCATAGCTTTCAAGCGTTTTTAGCGCGCGCGAACTTGCATTAAACTCAACAGGCAGAGTAACAAACTGAAAAACAGCTACCAGCGCATACAGAGCCACGCCGAAAAATGCTATCCTTATACCCGTATCATTGTTTGAGTTATACGAAAAGCCTGCAATTACAAGACCTATCATTATAAACAAGGTCGAAAACCTTGCGCCGAAATTCGTTATCGGAATTATTGCCGAGCGGATCTTTATCGGCACATAGCCTTCTGAATGCTGCACCGCGTGACCGCACTCATGCGCCGCAACGCCTATAGCCGCCACCGAAGTGCTGTCAAACACCGAATCGGAAAGGTGAACGGTATTGTCTGTTGGGTTGAAGTTGTCCGTCAGCTGCCCGGGTATTCTCTCGATGTTTACATTATTCAGACCGTTGCTGTCAAGTATCATTCTTGCTACCTGCGCTGCCGTATACCCTTTGCGGCTGTAGTATGTTGAATACTTTTTGTACGACGAATTTACCTTGCTCTGCGCATACAGTGCAAACAGTATGGCAGGTATCATCAGCAGTATAGTCCAGTCATACCAATATACGAACGGCATTTAGATCTTCCTTTCAAAAAGTATAAAAATTCACTAAAAAGTTACGTATTGCCTATTATCTCGCCGTCAGTCAGGTGTCTGCCTCTTACAAAATCTTCCGACGACATTCTCTTAGCGCCCTCTGCCTGCACCACAACGAACCTTACGCTGCCTTTTCCGCAGGCAACTATGAATTTTTCGGCATTTATAAGCTGCCCCGGTGCGCCCAACGTCTCGTCCTCGCTGACAAGCTCGCTTTTATACACCTTTATGCGCTTTCCTCTAACGCTGGTAACGGCGCACGGCCAGTCTGAAAGACCGCAGATGTGCTTGTTTACCGAGTACGCATCTTTTGTAAAATCTATCTCACACATATCCTTGCTGAGCATAGGCGCATAGCTTGAAAGCTCGTCGTTTTGCGGTATCGGGGTAAGTTCTGAAAGTCTATCCAAAGCATCGACCATAAGCTGCGCGCCCATCTGCGAAAGCCTTTCAAAAAGCTCGGCAGAAGTTTCATTTATGCCTATATCTGTTTCACTTTGCAGCAGGATATCACCCGTGTCAAGACCCTCGCCCATTTGCATTACCGTAATGCCTGTTACCCTGTCGCCGTTGAGAACACTTCTCTGTATCGGCGCAGCGCCTCTGTACTTTGGCAGCAACGAGCCGTGAACGTTTATGCAGCCAAATCGCGGAAATTCAAGCACTTCTTTCGGCAGTATCTTTCCGTATGCAGCCACTATTATCAGATCAGGTTGATATTTACTTAATATTTCCACGGCAATATCGGGTGCTTTTTTAAGGCTCTCCGGCTGATGAACGGGCGTGCCATGCTGTAAAGCAAGTTCCTTTACAGGCGAAGCTTTCATTTTGTAACCTCTGCCTGTAGGTTTGTCAGGCTGCGTAAACACCGCGCACACCTCATGCTCACTGTTATAAAGCGCCTGAAGCGTAGGAACAGCAAAATCAGGCGTTCCCATAAAAACGATCTTCATAAAAAATACTCCGTCTTTGAAGTTATTGTATGCAGTTATCTTTCAACGTATTCTTCAATAAGGTCAACAAACAGTCTGCCCTCAAGGTGATCCAGCTCATGGCAGACGGCTCTTGCAAAAAGACCCTCAACTTCTTTTTCATACCATATGCCATTTCTGTCCTGAGCTTTGAACTTAACGTGCATAGGTCTTGTAACATATCCCCACTCGTTAGGGCAAGAAAGGCAGCCCTCAACATCTCTCTGCGTACCCGAATACTCCAGTATCTCGGGATTTATAAGCTCATAGTAACCCTCGCCTGCATCTATAACGCAAATTCTTTTGAGAAAGCCTACCTGCGGAGCTGCAAGACCAACACCCTCGGCGGCAGAAAGAGTTTCATGCATATCGTCAAGAAGTTTTGCAAGTTTTTCGTCAAATGCCTCAACAGGCTTGCACACCTTGTGAAGTATAGGTTCTGATTTATTGAATATTATCCTCTTAGCCATATTAACACCCTTTTTTATATTATATCACCGTTCATATCGGCAAAAATGCGTATATTGGAGTATTCGCGCTCTTTCAGAAAATCTGACAGCGTAGCTGAAATTATCTTTCTTGTAGCGCGGTTGTTCTTGCATTTAAGTATTAGTCTGTATCTGTATCGGTTGTTTACCTTGCCCACCGAATACTGCGAAGGGCCTAAAACATACAGCGGAAGCTTTGTTTCGCACTCGCTTTTATGTTTTTCAAGAAGAGACGAAAAATGCTTTGCCGCCGCCCTTACTTTATCATCTGCAACACCGCTCAGACCAATTATACACAGGTCACAAAACGGCGGATATATCTGCGTTTTTCTGAAACTTATCTCCTGCTCGAAAAAGCCTTTGTAATCCTGCCTTGCAGCAAGCTCTATAACATAATGGTCGGGGCTTGATGTCTGCAAAAATGCTCTGCCTCGCTTTTCACCTCTGCCGCCCCTGCCTACTACCTGAGTTATAAGCGAAAAGGTTCTTTCAGAGCTTCTGAAATCGCCTCTATACAGAGAATTGTCTATAGAAAGCACACCGACAAGCGTTACCGTCGGAAAGTCAATACCCTTGGCTATCATCTGCGTGCCGAGCATTATGTCATACTCGCCGTTTGCAAATGCCTGAAAATTCTTCTCATATGCAAACCGCGATGACGTTGTATCGGCATCCATACGCAAAATTTTAGCATTCGGAAACTGCTCTGACAGCACATCTTCAATTCTCTGCGTGCCGCTGCCGCCCATTGAAAAGTCTTTGCAGCCGCACTGACAGGTAATATTTGCCGAGCTTGAATATCCGCAGTAGTGGCACATAAGTCTGCCGTTTGCTTTATGGTATGTTAGCGGTATGCTGCAATGTGGGCACTGAAGCACCGTTCTGCACTCGCGGCAGGTAAAGTGCGGACTGTAGCCGCGCCTGTTTATCAGCAGTATCGCCTGTTCTTTTCTTTCCAGAGTTTTGGTAATCTCATCTATAAGCGCGCCGCTCAGAACTCCCTCGCAGCCCATTACGCGCTCGGTCTCCATGTCGACAACTGCCACCTCGGGCAGCAGCGCACCCGAAAACCTTTTCTTAAGCTCAAAATAATGAAATCTGCCTGTTTTTGCGTAATAATATGTTTCAAGCGAAGGCGTTGCAGAAGCCAGCAGCAAAGTTGCGTTATTATGTCCGCAGCGCTGTATCGCCACATCTCTTGCATGGTATCTCGGAGAGCTTTCAGACTTGTAGCTGTGCTCGCCTTCCTCATCTATAATTATTATGCCTATGTTCTCCAAAGGGGCAAATACCGCGCTTCTCGTGCCGACGGCTATTTTAGCCTTGCCGCTTTTCAGCCGTTTGTATTCGTCTACCCTCTGCCCAAGCGAAAGATTTGAATGTATTACCGCCACGGTATCGCCGAAATACGCCCTGAATTTGCCTACAGTCTGCGGCGTGAGCGATATTTCAGGTATCAGCACCAGAGCCGTTTTGCCTATGCTTAGTGTATGCTCGATAAGCTTTATAAAAACCGAAGTTTTTCCGCTGCCTGTAACGCCGTACAATAGCGCGCCGCAGGGCTTGCCTGCATCTACAAGCGCCGAAATACCATTATATGCACGCTGCTGCTCGTCGTTAAGCTCCAGATCCTCTGCATGAAGTTCTTCGCCGTCCGTGAGCATATCAACGCTTCTCAAAGATTCATATTCATACTCGTATGCTATGCCGCCTTTTACCAGATTTTTGATAATAGTCTGCGTAACGCCGGTAGCATAAAGCAGTTCTTTCACAGAAGCAGCCGAATTTTCAAGCAAAAACTCAACTACCTTTTTCTGCTTCGGCGTAATGGTATATCCCGAAGGGTCTTGAACAAAACTATCTGTCAGCGAGACCATTTTTACAGTCTCATCGCCAACGCGCCGTTTTATATCGTCCTCCTGCTCGATAACACCCTTGTCGATAAGACTTTTTATTATCTTTATCTTTTCGGGATCATCATCGGTATTGAGTAACTCGTCTGTGTCTTTCGGGGATTCGGCATTTTTCAAAGCATCTACAAGCTGCTGCTCCTTTGGCGTAAGCTCACATTCTATCGCCATGTTCGCAAGCGTATATCTTTGCGTGTAGCGATACGAAAACCCTGCCGGTACAATAGCTTTGTATGCATCGAAATATGTACAGAAAGTATTTTCTTTGAGCCACAAAACAAGCTTTATAAGCTCATCATTTATCAGCGGCTGATCTTCAAGAACTTTGGATATAGGTTTAAGCTCTGCTTCATCGCTTTGCGTGTATATCCTGACAACAAAACCTATGCGCTTTATGTTTCCCCTGCCAAACGGCACAAGCACCCTTGCACCGCACTTGAGCGTATCATACATCTGCCGTGGGATACTGTAGCTGTAAAGTGCATCAAAGCTATAAGCGGCGCAGCTTACTGCTACGTCAGCCGCAAGTTGTCCTGCTGCGAGCAAACCTATTCTCCTCTTCCCATTTAGTTAGCTTTCTTTTCGTACATCTTGTATTCGCCGTTTGCAAGTTCTTCAACAGCGGTCTTAACTGCCTTCTGTTCAAGATGTATCTTGTTTTCAATGGCATCGTCCGTAATTTCTCTCGCCCTTTTCGCCACTGCAATTACCAGTGAATAAGGGCTCTCTCCGTTTTTCAGTAGCTGTGATGCTGCCGGTCTAAGCATTTTTCAACACCTCGTCAATAATATTTTTTGCGTTTCGTTTTATTCTTGCAGCTTTGCACACTGCCGCAAGATCTGCCACGGCTTCGTCAAGGTCGCCGTTTATAATTATATAGTCATATTTCTCCGCAAGACGTATCTCATTCGCCGCCTGCTCCATGCGCTTGTTTATAGTTTCCTCGTCCTCGGTGCCGCGCCTTGTAAGCCTGCGCCGAAGCTCTTTCATGGAAGGCGGTATTATAAATATCAGCACAGCCTCGGGCATGGTTTTTTTTATATTGAATGCGCCTTTTGTTTCTATCTCCAGAAGAACGTCTTTGCCGCTTTCTATGTTTTCAGTCACTTCCGACTTCAAAGTGCCATAGTAGTTGCCGCAATACTCAGCATATTCCAAAAACTCGCCTTTATCTATAAGCTGTTCAAAATCTTCTCTACTCATAAAGTGGTATGTCACGCCGTCTTTATCCTCATCACGAGGGGCGCGCGTGGTAGCAGAAACAGAATAATGCACCGTTTCCGGGTCGTTGAACACCCTTTTGAGTATCGTGCCCTTTCCTCCGCCCGATGGCGCAGAAACCACAAAGAGCATACCTTTTTTGTTACATTCCTGCGGCATATCAGTTCTCCTCTTTTTCAACGTGACCGCCGACCGCCTGCGGAGTTATAGCAGAAAGTATAACGTGGTCGCTGTCGGTTACTATCACCGAGCGCGTTTTTCTGCCATAAGTCGCATCTATCAGCAGTCCCCTGTCCTTGGCGTCAGAAATAATGCGCTTTATCGGCGCAGAATCAGGGCTGACCACCGCCACCAGTCTTTCAGACGACACCATGTTGCCGTATCCTATATTTATCAGCTGCATAAATCCACCTGTCTATTCCACGTTCTGTATCTGTTCGCGAATCTTTTCGATCTCGCTTTTCAGATCAACAACAATTTTCGTTATTTCAAGATCCTGACACTTTGAGCCTATCGTGTTTACCTCTCTGTTAAGCTCCTGCGTGAGGAAATCAAGCTTTCTTCCAACCGGTTCGCTGCTTTGCAAAAGCTGCCTGTACTGCGCTATGTGGCTTCTCAGACGAACGGTCTCCTCGTCAACGGCGGTTTTTTCGCTGAATATCGCAGCTTCGGTCAGCACGCGCGCATCGTCAATATTCCTGTCCTCAACTATCTCTCTTATGCGCTCGGTAAGCCTTTGCATATATGCCTTTGTGGTCTCGGGCGAAAGCTTTTCCACCTCGCCGACCTGCTTTTCAATAAAGTCCAGCCGCGAAGATATATCGTCATACATCTTTTTGCCCTCAGTTGTTCTCATCTGTATGAACTTATCTAGAGCCGCTTCTGCAACAGCCTTTATCTGCGACCAGACTTCTTCTTCGTCCTCAACTGTTTTCTTTATTGTAAAAATATCGTTGAGCCGCATTATCGAAGTAAGCGTCAAATCATCAGCCAAAGAAAGCGTATCTCCTGCACCGCGCAGAGCATCTACATACTGCCTTGCCAGCGCTTCGTTTATCTCTATCTCCGCATCTGTTCCCACACGGTTGAAAACAGAAACCGAAACTTCAACTTTGCCGCGTGATATCTTTCCTGCCAGCAGGCTTTTCAGCTTGTCCTCTATGTAACCGTATGCGCGCGGATATTTTGCAGAAAACTCATAATACCGCGAATTTACTGACTTTATCTCAACTATTATCTCTTTGGTATCAAGCATGACTCTCTCTCTGCCAAAACCCGTCATACTTTTCAGCATAGGCTCTCCTCCTGTCTTTCATGATCAAACTAAATAATATTATAAATCATTCTGCAATATATAGCAATAAATTGTGAACAGATTTTCACAAAAAATTTACAAATTCTTAAAAAATAAGCGATCCGCCCAAATGAGCGGACCGCAAAACTGCAATTATTCAACAGTAACCGATTTAGCAAGGTTTCTCGGCTTATCAACATCGTTGCCCCTGAGGACTGATGTATAATACGCTATCAGCTGAAGCGGCACAACCGCAAGCATCGGCATAAGCATATCGTCAATTGTGGGTATGCCTATCTTATAGTCTGCAACATCGTCATCTATATTTATATACTGATGTGTAACTATAAACGTCTGCGCTTTTCTCGCTTTAACTTCCTTAACGTTGCTTATCGTCTTATCAAACAGATCTCTCTGCGTTACCACAGCAATAACAGGCATCTGGTCGGTAACAAGCGAAATGGTACCGTGTTTCAGCTCGCCTGCCGCATAAGATTCCGAATGTATATACGATATTTCTTTAAGTTTCAAAGAACCTTCCATACTAAGCGCATAGTCAAGCCCTCTGCCTATATAAAGCAGGTTTTCGGCATTCACAAGTTTAGATGCAACATACTGGCAGTTGTCTTTCTGTGCCAGAATAACATCTATAAATTTCGGCACGCTTGAAAGCTCTTTGGTAAGTCTGCGGCACTCGTCCTCGTCTATCTGTCCTTTTGCATATGCCAGTTCAAACGCTATAAGATAGAACACCGCTATCTGCACCATGTATGCCTTGGTCGATGCGACCGAGATCTCCGGTCCTGCGTGGGTATACAGAACATAGTCAGCCTCACGAGCTATGGAAGAGCCCTTTACATTTACAATAGCAAGGGTCTTGGCACCCCTGTCTTTTGAAAGCCGCAGCGCCTCTTTGGTGTCAGCCGTTTCGCCCGACTGCGATACCAGAATTACAAGGTCATCGGGCGAAAGAATAGGATTTCTGTATCTGAACTCCGATGCAACGTCAACAGTAACAGACACGCGCGCAAGCTTTTCAATAACGTACTTGCCCACAATTCCTGCGTGCATAGCCGTTCCGCAGGCAACAACGAATATATTATTGAAATTTTTCAGCATCTGAAGCGTTACGCCGCATTCTTCAATATCCGGCATACCATCTACAATTCTCGGCGCAATGGTGGTCTTTATCGCCGTGGGCTGCTCGTGTATCTCTTTGAGCATAAAATGCTCGTAACCGCCCTTTTCGGCAGCCTCCATATCCCAGTTTGCCACAAGAAGCTCTTTCTCTATGGGGTCGCCGTCAAGAGTCATAAAGCTTGCCACGCCTTCATGCAAAATGGCTATCTCGCCGCTTTCAAGCAGATAATATTCTTTTGTATACTTGAGTATTGCAGGAACATCGGAAGCTATGAACGCCTCTCCGTCGCCCTTTGCAACTATCAGCGGAGAATCTTTTCTTATCGAGTATATAGTGTTGGGAAAATCTCTGAAAAGAATACCCAAAGCATACGAGCCCTCAATGCGCGCTTCCGTCTTGCGTATCGCCTCTATAGGGTCGCCGTTGTAGTAATAGTCAAGCAGCTTGGCAACTATCTCTGTGTCAGTCTGGCTGATAAAGGTGTAACCCTTCTTTTCAAGTCGTTCTTTCAGAGTTTTGTAATTCTCGATAATTCCGTTGTGAACTATAGAAACTACCGCGTTTCCGTGCGGATGAGAGTTTATATCAGATGGTTCACCGTGCGTAGCCCAGCGCGTGTGACCTATTCCGCAGTGACCTTTTATACCACCCTGCTGCCTTATTCTCTCTTCGAGATTTGCCAGCCTGCCCTGCGCTTTGCAGGTGGTTATAACGTCGTTGTCCAGAACTGCAATGCCTGCCGAGTCATAACCTCTGTACTCCAGTTTTGCAAGCGAATCCAAAAGCACCTGAGTGCAGTCTCTTGCTCCTACATAGCCTACTATTCCACACATAATTATCTCCTCTTTCTGAAAATATGCACAATATATAGCGTATGCCGCTGTGCAAACAGCAACATACATATATTATATCACACTACACCGCTTTTGGCAATACCCTCTATCAAAAAAATCCGACAGCCAAACTGCCATGCAGCAATTCAACTGTCGGGTATCAGGAATATATTATTTTTCCGCAAAGAACACCTTGAACGCCTTATATGCCATATATGTGTCTATTTTCGAAGTAACTTCAAACGGCGAGTGCATAGAAAGCACCGGCACGCCAACGTCTATAACGTCCATATCAAGGTTTGCAAGATATTGCGCAACCGTTCCGCCGCCGCCTGCATCTACCTTGCCAAGCTCGCCCGTCTGCCATTCAACGCCGTTTGCGTCAAACAGCCTGCGCACTTTGCCTACAAACTCGGCAGAAGCATCAGAACTGCCCGATTTGCCCCTTGCACCTGTGTATTTTGTAACAGCAACACCGTAATTAAGACGACAGCCGTTATTTATATCTGTAGGCTCGGGGAAGGTCGGGTCAAACGCGGCGTTCACATCGGCAGAAAGCGCCTGTGTGGCAGAAATTACGGCAGTGCCGTCAACGCCGAAGCTGTTTGCCAGCCTGAGAATAAAGTACCGCAGATATTCACTTTCAAGACCTGTATTGCCCATGCTGCCTATTTCTTCCTTATCGGTCAGCACCGCAACGCAGGTATAAGCAGGGTCTTTTGTATCAAGTATAGCTTTCAGCTCTGTAAAGGCACAAACCTTGTCATCTTGTCCGTAAGCGCCTATCATGCTTCTGTCAAAGCCTATATCAACAGCTTTGCAGGCAGGAACTGCTTCAAGCTCTGCGGAGATAAGGTCATCTTCTGTAATGCCGTATTTCTCATTCAAAAGCTGTAAAGTATAAAGCTTTACAAGCTGCGAGCCCTTATCATCTTTAAAAGGTCTTGACCCTACAAGAATATTAAGTTCCTCACCCTTTACGACCTTTGCCGCAGGGCGTTTCATCTGCTCGTCTGCAAGGTGTATAAGCAGGTCAGTAACGCAAAACTGCGGGTCGCCCTCGTCCTCGCCGATATTCACATCAACGCTGCTGCCGTCAGCCTTTACAATAGTGCCGTGCAGCGCCATAGGAACGGTAGACCACTGATACTTCTTTATTCCGCCGTAGTAATGCGTTTTTAGCAGTGCTATCTCCTTATCCTCATACAACGGGTGCTGCTTCAGATCAAGCCGCGGTGAATCTATATGCGCCGCCGCAAGCCTTATTCCGTCGGTCAGGGGGCGCGTACCTATTACAGCAAGCAGCATAGCCTTGCCCCTGTTTACAACATACACTTTATCCCCTGCCGAATACTTTTTTCCTGCCTCATACTCTGTAAAGCCTGCCGCCTTTGCAGCCTTAACGCTTTCGTTTACAAATTCGCGCTCGATCTTAGCCTTGTTCATAAAAGCTTTGTACTCTTCACAAACCTCAAAAGCTGAGTTTATCTCGCTGTCCTCTAAAACAAAGTAAGCGTTCTTTTTCTGTGAAAACAGCTTTTCTTTCAGCATCTCCGACTGTGATCTTTCTTTGTTGTCCATGATATTATCCCCCTTATTTAATAGAGAGCCTTGTAAGCCTCATAAGCTCTCATAACTTTCCTTACGTAATGTGCAGTGGCATCTGACGGTATATCGTCAATATCAATATCATTTGCATCTATAGTGCCGTCGTCAAGCCATATATCTACCTGATTTGTGCCTGCATGGTAAGCAGCCGCAGACAGTTCATACGATCCGTATTTTTTATAATAGTATCCCAACATACAGCAGCCGTATTCAATGTTGTACTCGGGCGTGAGCATATCAGCGTACTCAATATCGGTGTGCTGCGCATCGAGCGATCGCTTTGTCCACTTGAACGCATCCTCCATTATCTGCATAAGCCCCACAGCGCCTACATTTGATTTTGCATTCTCGTCAAAGCCGCTCTCGGTATTTATCACAGCATATATAAAGTTTTCGTCAACGCCATAGTCGCCGCTGTATTTTTCAACGTATTCTTCATACGCCTTAGGATACACAAACAGCCTGCACAGCCACGGCGCAGCAAGTACCGCAAGCAGAAAAATTATCGGCACTATGATTATGGCTTTTGTGCGTTTCTTCTTAGCTTTTTGTGCCATTTGCCTGTCCCTCTGCCAGCGCTTTTATATCGCCGAATATCCTGTCAGCGTGCTGTAAAAGTTTTTCAGCCTTATCGTTGTTTTCAAGAATTATATCGCTGTGCGCAAGATAAAACTCCTTGCTCTTTTGTGATGAAAACCGCGCCTTAATGCTTTCGTCCGAGATCTTATCCCTGCTGCGTATGCGCCCAAGCCGCACTTCATCATCAGCCACAACGCTTATTATAATATCGCAAAGTTTGTCTGCTCCTGCCTCAAACAGCGTTGGCGCGTCCAAAACAATGACCTTAACTCCGCTTTCTGTAAGATTATTTATCTGCTCTTTTATAAGACCGTTTATATACGGAAAAATTGTATCATTTAGCATTTTGAGCTTTTGCCCGTCGTTAAAGACGATTTTTCCGAGCTTTCGCCTGTCAAGACAAAGCTTTTCATCAAAACATTCGGGGAATATCTTCGCTAAGCTATTGTTGCAATCGCTCCCTGTTTCTGTCACCTGCCGTGCAACTATATCTGCATTTATAACGCTGTAGCCGCAGTTTTTCAGATGATCGCTCACAAGCGTTTTGCCCGAGCCGCTCTGCCCCGTAAGACCTATAACATACATAAAATGACCGCCGTTCTTTATTTATACCTCGATTATCCTGAAAGCCGCCGCGCGCAGAAGCCTGTTATACACCGCCAGACCCTCGCCATTTTTATCGGGGCAGCGCACAAACACCCTTTCCGCGCCTATGTCATCGCACTTTCTTAGCACCGCGAACAAATTCTGTGCCTGCTCTTTCGCCGCAGAGCCGTAAGGCAGCACCCTTACATGGTCGCCTGCCAGTTCGCCGCAAAAATCTACCGCGATATCTTTCTGCGTGTGTATATGTTCTTCAAGATATGTAACCACATCTCTCGTACTTCCCTTAATAATATATACCTGAGCTTTTGGCGAATAATGCTTATATTTCATGCCCGGCGAGCGCACCTTTGCCGAAATATCAAGCTGCTCCAGAACGCCTTTGTCAACTACAACATTCTCGCAGACCTCTTTGAGCATATCGACAGACACCATTCCCGGGCGAAGCACGCGAATAACATCATTTTCAATACTTATTACCGTTGATTCAACGCCTACCGAGCAGCTTCCGCCGTCAACAATGGCAGGTATACGCCCGTTCATGTCGTCTAAAACGTGCTTTGCAAGCGTAGGGCTGGGGCTTCCCGAAAGATTTGCAGACGGCGCTGCAAGAGCTTTCCCACAGGCAGAAATTATCTTCTGCGCCGTTTTGTGCGACGGAAAACGCACACCTACCGTATCAAGTCCGCCGCTTGTGACATACGGAATACTATCGCTTTTTGGCATAACGATAGTGAGCGGTCCGGGCCAGAAACGCTCCGCACATTTAAGTGCCACAGGAGACACCTCACTGACCAGCCTGTCAAGCATAGATATATCCGAAATATGCACTATCAGCGGATTATCTGACGGTCTGCCCTTTGCCT
>CANRPG010000010.1 GCA_947632425.1 uncultured Clostridia bacterium
TCGTGGAATGTGCGCGACATTTTGCCTATGCCGCCGCATGAATACACCATTACCACCTCGGGGGCGACAAACTCTTCGCCGCTTTCTAAAAGCCACGAAAAATCGGCGTGATTTATACCCATTATAAAGCGCGTTTTCTTGTGCTGGGTAACTTCTGCCTGAGCTATAAAGTTGCCCGAATACACAAAACCGAAGCCGTATGCCTCGCCGATGTCCTCATCAGCGCTGTGAGAGACCAGAGCGACAAACGGGTTGTTCTGGTGAGAGCTTTCGCCGCGCATTGAATCTATAAGCTGTTTGCCGTGGTGCAGCGGCGCGCGTTCGACCTGCCTCTCCCTCGCCCACGAGCCGTTGAGGGTCATCATGTCATAATTGCAGTCGTCAAACTCAACGCAGGCAGAAAGAGCTTTGGTGAGCGTTACGGGTTTGTCGCCGCAGTTTTTGAGCCGCACGCTGCGGGTTATAACGTCAAGGTCTTCAAACGCCGTATACAAAAGCGTTACCCGAAGCCCTACAGCCTTGTCAACGCACTCTATTTCAAGAGTTGAAGCCTCGTTTTCCTCTGCAAATGTGGCAGGCAGACCGGTGAGCTTCGGTTTACCGCCGTAAATTTTGTGCGAAACATACTCTAAATTGCAGGTAGAGCAGCCGTTTTCATCGGTAATTTTAAGTGCGCAGTCGCGGTAGTCGCCCGTGCCGAATGTGGGGTACTCCATAGGCAGGGTGTCAAGGTATGATGCCCTGTCGCGGTCGTTTGTAAGCGGCGTGAAAGGGCTTTCGTCCAGCCGCAGAAGATAGTTAAGGTCTTCATCGGGCAGGCGTTTGCCGAAATACACGTGTGCAAGGTAGCCGCACGGCGCAACAGCTAAAATATAGCTTGTATCTTTAGCGCAGATGTTAAAGCTTTGTGATCTTTCGTTATAATATATTCCCATAGAAATATCTCCTCAAATAAATTTTACATAATAATTATAGCACATCTGCCCGATATTTCAATAGAAGAAAGCGGCATAAATCATCTGCAAGAGTATATTTTTTGTAAATTGCTTAAAATGATGAACAAAGAATAAGTACAAGCCGTGAGAGAATATATTTATATAATGTTACATATAGAGAGGAGTAATTTTATGGCTGTAAACAACACTGTCGAAAAGAGCGGCGAACATAGTCTTACGCTGGAGAACCGAAAAATGCTCAGCCTGACTGGGGTTACCGATATAGAGAGCTTTGACGAGGGGCAGATACTGCTTTACACGCAGCTGGGCGAGCTTGTTATAAAGGGCAGAGATCTGCACGTGAATGAGCTTTCGGTAGACTCTGGCAGGCTGACGGTAGAGGGCGATATATGGTCGCTTTCATACGGCGAGAAAGACCGCAGGGGAAAATCGGGGCTTATAAAGAGGGCGCTGCGATGATGCTGGCGATACTGCCGAAGGGCTTCAAGACCGAGATGATATTTTCGGTAGGCACCGAGGCAAGGCTGTTTTTGTGCGCTGTGGTGATAGGCGCGCTTTTCGGCGTGGGGTATGAGCTTTTGCGCACATTCAGACGCGCGGTAAGGCATAGCGATATTGCGGTATTTATTGAGGACTTTTTGTTTGTGGTGGTGTGTGCGTTCTGGTACTTTATATTTGTGCACGCCTCGGCATGGGGGCAGGTAAGGCTGTTCATATTTATAGGTATGGTGTTGGGCATGGCGCTGGAGCAGCTTGTTTTCGGCGATGTGGTGGCGCAAAGCGCGGCGGTGATATTGCGCTCGGTGTTTGGCACGGCAGGCAAGATCATAGCTTTTCCGTTTAAAAGTATAGTGAAGATTGCAAAAAATCTGGGGTCAAAATTTGTGCAAAGCGCTAAAGTTTTCAAAAAAATAAAAAAACCGCCCGAAAACGCTTGAAAGATAGTGAATAAGTGTTGTATAATTACTTTGAATACAATGAAAGGATAGCCTAAGTCACAGGCGTAAAAGTTGCAAGTCAATGGATACGGGATCAAAAAATCAAAACGGTCACAAAAGAACGATAGTGCATTATCTTGTTATTCTGGCAATAGTGCTGCTTATAGTGTATGCTGTGTTTGTCTGGGTATCTCAGAGAGCTGACATTGAAGAGCTTACAAAGGCAAATGAAGAGCTCTCGCAGCAGATAGTGCAGACTCAGCAGCAGTGCGATGAGTATAACAGAATACTCAGCTCTGACGACCGTGACGAGTATATGGAGCGTATAGCAATTGAAAAGTACGGATACGGCTATCCGGGTGAACACCGTTATTACTTTACCAACATGGAATAGCGGCACGGAAAGCGTTGTGTATTTTTCAAGAGAGAGGTTATTATCCGTATGCGGCTTGAGGTCGGAAAAATTTACGAGGGAAAGATCACAGGAATTACAAAGTTCGGCGCGTTTGTTGACATCGTCGAGCAGGGGCACAAGGTAACGGGCATGGTGCATATATCCGAGATAGCAAACACCTATGTGAGCGAGATCAAGGATCATGTGCAGGAAGGTCAGACCGTGAAGGTCAAGGTGCTGAGTGTTTCAGAGGACGGAAAGACGAGTTTGTCTATAAAGAAGGCTGAGGAAAGCCCGAGGGAACGTCAGCAGTTTCGCGGCAGGAGCGACGGCGGCTTTAAGAAAAGACGTCCGACGGGTGAGAGCGAGCAGCCGCCCGAATACATACCGACGAGGTCTACGCTGACAGAGAGCGGCGATCAGTCATTTGAGGATATGCTCAGCAAATTCAAGGCGTCGAGCGAGGAAAAGATCGGCGATATGAAAAAAGCCAAGGAAAACAAACGCAGGAGCAATTCACACAGAAAGTAAGCGTGATGCAGGCTTTGAAAGATAAGTCTGCATTTTGTTTTGAAAGAGAGAGGAGAATAAAAATGTCAAAGGATTTTAAAAACACGTTCGCGTTCATATTTTTTGTGCTGGCAGGCATAGTGCTGGGGGCTTTCATAGCCTACATATGCGACGGCAGGTCGTATGTGGGCTGGCTGGCGTGGGGGCAGTCGATAGGCTTTGATCCCGTGCATATAGACCTGAACGTTTTGTCGTTCACGCTGGGAATGAAGCTCAATGTTACCGTGGCGCAGATATTCTGCGTTGCTATAATGCTTATTGTGAACGCCAAGCTTTGCAAAAGAGGTTGATATATTTTGAATATGCTGAGTATGCTGAAAAAGCTTGCGGCGGTCACGCTGGCGGCGGCGGTGTGTGCTTCATGCTCTTTTATGGGGCAGACCGAAAGCAGTGAAAAGCTAGAGGGTCAGGAAATAATAGAGAAGTCTATGAAGGCATACAACGAGCAAAACAGCGGCGGCTATGAGGCTTACGACAACACGATCGGAGAACTGACAGAGAGGTTTGTATATCAGTATGACGAAGTGGGGTTTCTGATATATCTTTCGGAGCAGTATAACGACGGCAAAGTGTACAAAGAATACAGTTCGGGGTATGCAACGTATGCAGAAGAAAACGGAGTGGGCAAAAAGCTGCCCAAAAGCGACGAGCGCGTTGTTATGTATACAAAAGATTATTCGCGCAACACAAAGACCACAGATGCGATATTCGGCTTTATAGCAAGCGGTGTGGAAAATGCAGAGCGCAAAGATACCGACGGCGGCAGCACGCTGACTTACACATATTCGCCGAAAGATGCAGGGGTATCTGTAGACGGCGGAACGCTTGACAGCTATGTTATAGAGTACACGCTTGACAGCTTTGAGAAGGTAAGGCAGATACACCAGATCGCGAAAGGCAAAAACGACGACGGCAGCGAGCTTGTTATGGATTACACGGTAAAGATAATGTACGCCGGCGAAACAGGTGAGATAGAAAACCCGATAAAGGTTGAAAGTGCGGCGGAGGAGTGAGCGCACGGTATGAGCAGAAATGTTACGGAAGCGACCGAAACAGCGGTGCTTAGCGCGGAGAGCAGGACATTGCCGCAGAAAATGCACAGTCACTATCATTATGAAGTTTTGTATGCCATGAAGGGCACGGCATCGGTAACGGCAGGGAACACGAAAAACATACTTACAAAGGGCAGTATTTTTCTTGTCCATGCAGGTGTGGTGCACTCGGTGACGGCAGGGCTTGGCGCGAAGGTGGTATCTATACGCTTTGACCCTGTGTATCTCTGCACGCTTGGCGTTGCGTTTGAGCGGCTGCCGCTGATACTGAAAAAGGCATCTACCAGCCTGTGTGCGCAGTCGCTTTTTACGGTAGGCGCTATAGATGAAAACATCGCGGAATACTGTTTTTCGCAGTGCGTGAGCGAGGCAAACGGCAGCAGTTACGGCTATGACATTGTTATAAATTCAAGTCTTGGCAGACTGCTTATTGAGATGATACGGATATGGTGCAAAGCAGGGTTTGTTATAGACGGCGGCGTGAGCGCGGAAAAGCTGGATATGAACAGCGTTGGGGCGTATATAGTAAAGCACTGCGACGAGCAACTGCGCGTTGAAGATCTTGCGGCAAAGTGCGGCATGAGCTATTCGTATTTTGCAAAGCGTTTTCGCGCGGTATACGGGCAGACCTGCAAAGAGTATATTGAAAATGTGCGCATTGACAGGGCTGAAAAGCTGCTGCTGTTTACAAGCCACGACCTTAGTTTTATAAGTCAGGAGCTGGGATTTTCCGATTGCAGCCATCTTATAAAGGTATTTCGGCAGCACAAGGGCGTAACACCGCGCCAGTTCAGAATGAGAAAAGGTCAATAATGTTTGACCTTTCTTTGTTTTTGTGGTATAATAATATAGATATGAATTTTCGCGCTGTCGCGCCACCTGCGGAGCTGTTTAACGCCCTCTGTAGTTCGGTTTTCTTCTCATTTTGAGTGTGCTAATACTTTTGCGCATCTCTGTTCGAGGGGAAAACCATAGGGGTATAGGGAGTGTATCTGCAAGGCAGGGCGCGCAGGCTCCACAGCGTCTGCAAGCAGCCGCCACAAGTTTCTTGCGAAACTTGCTCCCTTTTATCTAAAATTTCCCCTCGAGCTCTCTTTAGGCGGTCGCTTGCGACCGCTGTACCCGACACCTACGACCACGCGCTGAGCCTTGGTGAAAAGTCGCGACCGCTTCACTCGGAACTTCGTGCCTTTGAGATTGCGGCGAGATAGCGAAATACGCATAGGGTTTGTTTGCAAGGAAACGGAGGTCAGTAGTGCGGGAATTTGATTTGAAACGTACTGCACATGAATTTCATGACAGTTGATTTACAGCTTTTGTAGAAATAGCGTAAAAGTCCACGCCATTGAGAGTAAATGCACTGTGCAAAAGAATTACGGTTTTGTTTTCTGAAAGGCTTTAGACTTTCAGAAAACAAAATAGCCGACACCATAAAGTCGGCTAAGTAATTCTTTCAAGTGGCTTGGAGGCTAAAGCCGACAAGACACTGAGCTCCAGCAGGCTGCGCGTAAGCGCAAATATTATATCGCAGAAACACTTTTGTATAAATAAAATAAATTTGAGGTGAAAATTATGAGTAATGAAGTCAAAGGTTTAGCTTACCTGACAGAAGAAACCGAAAGCGAGGTTTGCTACAAATACGGAAGCTTTTACAGCGATGACCCCGGGAATTACAACAATGACAAATTGTGCGACGGTCAGATAATCATACACAAGGACCTGCTTGCAAAATTTCCCGACAGAAGTCAGCTTGGTGCAAACAAAGTGGTTAAATTTAAAAATTGCAGCAACTGCCGCGCTAAAACTACAGATGAGTTTGAAGTAGATCTTGTGGCGCTGGCTCTGCTGGGCGAAATATTCAAAGAGTACGACAAGACTAAAAAATTTCCGAAAGAATGCAGTATTTGCAAATAAAATTATCGCAGTTTAATGTATTTACCTGCTTTTCTTTTTGGGGGAAGACCCTTGGCAGTTGTGAAACAACTGTGCAAAAGAGGTCTCCCCCAATAGCAAAGTATATAACGCAGAGGAGTAAACATGATGAAAACGGGATTTGACAATGAAAAATATCTGAAGATGCAGTCGGAGCACATCAGGGAAAGGATAGCGCAGTTCGGGGGGAAGCTGTACCTTGAATTTGGCGGCAAGCTGTTTGACGACTATCATGCCTCGCGCGTGCTGCCCGGTTTCAAGCCTGACAGCAAATTGCAGATGCTGTTGCAGCTCAAAGACGATGCCGAGATAGTTATTGCGATAAACGCGGGCGACATTGAGAAAAACAAGATACGCGGCGACCTTGGCATAACATACGACGTTGACGTTTTAAGACTGATAGGCGTGTTCAGAAAGATAGGTCTGTACGTTGGCAGCGTGGTGCTGACGCAGTATGATGGGCAGACGGCTGCCGACAACTTCAAAAAACGGCTGGAGGGCTTGGGCATAAAGGTCTACAAGCACTACATTATCGAGGGCTACCCTTCAAATATATCGAATATACTGAGCGAAAACGGCTTTGGCAAGAATGAGTACATAGAGACTGAAAGGCAGCTTATTGTTGTTACCGCACCGGGCCCCGGAAGCGGCAAAATGGCTACCTGCCTTTCGCAGCTTTACCACGAGCACGAGAGGGGAGTGGAGGCAGGCTATGCGAAGTTTGAGACATTCCCGATATGGAACATACCGCTGAAGCACCCTGTGAACCTTGCATATGAGGCGGCAACGGCAGACCTTAACGACGTCAACATGATAGACCCGTTCCATCTGGAGGCATACGGAAAAACTACCGTAAACTACAACCGCGATGTTGAGATATTCCCCGTGCTGAACGCTATGTTTGAGCGCATTCTGGGAGAGTCGCCGTACAGATCGCCTACGGATATGGGCGTAAACATGGCAGGCAACTGCATTATTGACGACGATGTGGTGAAAGAGGCATCTAATCAAGAGATAATAAGAAGATACTACAGCGCGCTTTGTGCCGAGCGTCAGGGACGGGGCACTAAAGAAGAAATATACAAGATAGAACTGCTGATGAATCAGGCAGGCGTTACCACGGGCGACAGAAAGGCTGTGAATGCGGCTCTTGAAAAGGCAGAAAAAACGGGCGACACCGCCGCGGCTATGGAACTTACCGACGGCAGGATAGTTACCGGAAAGACCAGCGAGCTTCTTGGCGCTGCTTCTTCAATGCTGCTGAATGCGCTGAAAACCCTTGCAGGGATAGACGATGCGGTGCTGCTTATCTCGCCCAACGTTATAGAGCCGATACAGAAGCTTAAAACAAAGCACTTGGGCAACAGCAACCCTCGGCTGCACACCGATGAGGTTTTGCTTGCGCTGTCGATATGCGCTGTTACCAACCCGACCGCCGAGCTTGCTCTGGAGCAGCTTTCAAAGCTGAAAGGCGCGCAGGTGCACTCTACCGTAATTCTTTCAAACGTTGACGAAAAGGTGTTCAAACGCCTTGGCGCAGACCTTACCTGCGAGGCGAAATTTCAGGAGAACAAGTATTATCAAAACTAGGTGATTTTTTGATAGGATACGGCGCATAATACCCTTGGGGTGATGGCGTGCGCAAAGTGTTTTATCATGCGGCAAGGCTTTTTGTTATAGTCTTATCTGCCGCGGCGGTGGGAGCAGGAATAAGCCTGTTTTTAACGCCCGGGGGTCTTGTGCCGGGCGGAGTGAGCGGTATTTCTATAATCATAAACAAGCTGACGGGCATAAAGGTCGGCACGCTTAGTTTTGTTATAAACATACCGCTTTTGATAATTGCGCTTTACAAATTCGGCGCGAAGTTTTTTGCCGACACTCTTTTTTCTATAGCTGCCTGCTCGGCGGCGATGAACATTTTTGACGAGATGACCCCCGTTACCTATGATGCCACAGCGTGTGCGCTGGCAGGGGGAGCGCTCTCGGCTATAGGGATAGGCGTGATAATGCGCTGCGGCTCTACCACGGGCGGCTCTGACATTGTAGTAAAGCTTATTAAGCAGAAGTTTGCGTATATAAAAACGGGTGCGCTTTTCTTTATACTTGACAGCGCGGTGGCGTTTTTGTCGGGGGTAGTTTTCGGCGACTGGCGCATTGTTATATACTCTATGCTTACGATAACGGTATCCGGCTTTACTATGAACATGGTGCTTTACGGCTCTGACGAGGCAAAGCTGCTTTTTGTGGTATGCAACAACTGCGACAAGGTGGTAAATGCGCTGATAGAGGGGCTTGAAGCTGGCGTGAGCACTATAGATGCGGTGGGAGGCTATACCCACAGCGGCAGAAAGATAGTGATGTGCGCCATACGCAAACAAAATCTTTACAAGGCAAAGCAGCTTATATATTCATGCGATAGATCGGCGTTTATGATAGTATCATCGGCGACTGCGATTTACGGCATGGGGTTTAAATCTTACGAGGACAGTGAACTTTAATGACATCATCTGCGGCGGCGAATATGCTGAAAGAGGCAAAGTGCGTTATATTTGATTTAGATAACACGCTTCTTGATTCTCACGATGCGTGGCGAAACGTTGACTATGAGTTTTTCAAAAAGAGGAATATAGCAGAGCCCGACGGGTACGGCAAAAGCGTGGCTTACATGACGTTCAAAGAAGCCGCGGAATATACTATAGAATTATTGCAGCTTTCGGAGAGCGTTGAGGATATAACAAAAGAGTGGTTTGACTGCATACAAAGGCAGTATTCACAGGAGCTTAAAGTTTTTGACGGCGTGAAAGAAATGCTGGCGGCTTTGAAACAGTGCGGCAAAAAAATAGCCCTTGCAACGGCTTCGGGCGAGAGGCTGTATGCTGCGGCGCTTGAAAACAACGGCATTTTGCAGTATTTTGACGCGTTTGCATCTACAGAGGAAACAGTTAGGGGAAAGGGATTTCCCGATGTGTATCTTCTGGCGGCGAAAAGGGCAGGCGCGCAGCCGTGCGAGTGCATAGTGTTTGAGGATATACCCACCGGCATAGCTGCTGCAAAACAGGGCGGTATGGCAGCGGCGGCATATTTTTGCAAGGCAAATGAAGATATCCGTGAGGAGCTTTCTGATCTTGCAGATGTATGCGTTGACGATTACCGCGCGCTGGCGCAGATGATATAAAAAATAACGGCTCGCAATAGTGCGAACCGTTTTTGTTTTTTGCTTTGTGCTGATTTCAGGCGCTGGCGGCTTTTTCGTTCAGAGCTTCCTGTGCCTGATCGGTGATGTAGTAGTAAAACTTTGCAATATCCTGATTGTCTACAGAATATGTGAAATCGCCGTCATCTGTTCTGATATCGACCTTTCCGGTATCCTCGCCGCTGAAAAATGTGAAATCAATAATATATGCCCTTTTATTGCCGTTGATCATATATAATTTCACGAACGGCTCACCAACGGGAAAATCATCGCTTTTATGATCGTAAGGCTCGGTAAGCTCGTTAGATGTAACATTCAGCAAAAAGTCATTTGCGGTCTCTATGACCTCGGCTTTGTCCAGAAGGATATTATCCATGTCGGGACCGTAAAGCGACACATTGCAGTAGGCTTCGTCAAAGTTTATCGAATCTACTACAGAATCATAGTCGGTGCCGTCCTCTTTTGAACAGCCTGAAAAGCACAGCAGGCATACTGCCGCAGATACTATGGCAGCTATCCTGTAAAAACTTATCTTCTTCATATTCATATGCTACACCTCCATATACTTTATGTTATTAACATTATAGCATATATGTGCGGTCTGTTCAAGATATAACATCTACAAAAAAACTAAGTAAAATTGGATAAATTGCACAGAAGATATTTTATCATGTAAACAGCAGGTCGTTTATGAATTTGGTGATGTCGTCCCAGTACATATATCCGAAATAGCCTGCAAGACCCAGCACGAACAGTATGATGATTATTATGAAAAGTATTTTGCCGTTGCGCTGCGCGACTTTGTTTTCTTCAAACTCATTTGTCTCGCCGCCCGAGAAAACATCTCTCATATTTGAATAGGGCAGCGTTGGGTTGAGCATATCGTTTATGTTCACGTCGGAATACTTTTCTTCCAGCGTCATCTGCTCGCCCTCGAGGCTGTAGGGAGATTTCAGACGCTTTTCGTCTTTTGCGGTGGTGTTTACCGACTGCATGGAAAGCTTTGCTTCGTCCTCTTTGCCCAGGTTGCCCGAGCCGAACACAACATCGGTCTTGAGGTCTTTTATTACCTGATTTCTCGCTCTGTTGGCTCTTAGCATCTGCCGCAGAGTTTCGTTATATATGTTGTCCTCGTCAAGACCTTCGACCAGGCTTATTGTCTGCGTATTGCCCTCTTCGTCTTTCTTGCCTTCCTGCTCTTCAAGGTATGCCTCGGTAAGCGAAATGCCCTTCATAGACGGGTTTCTGCCGACAGACTTTTTAGACTGCTTTGAAGCTTCTTCTGCCTTTTCGGTAAGCGTTTGCAGATCGTCGTCCTCGTTGCCGAAATTCTCAAACACTCTTACCGAAAGCACTTCAACAGCTGACTGACAATCCATAGAGCCTTTTACAAGCTCTTTCAGCGGAAGAAGTATTATCTCGCAGAATGTTGAGTGGAAAGCATATATAGTATCAAAATCATTCTCGTATATATCCTGAGGATAGCGGTTGTCAAACAGCCTGTACCAGTCGGTAGGGTCGGAGCATATAAGCTCATCTATATACTTTGCCAGCTTGAACCACATCGACTTGTACATAATGTTGCGGTCGTGCAGCACCAGCCATATGTAGCAGCTGAGGAAACAGTCGTAGCAGTCAATATTGTCGATAAGTATGCTTATATCCGTCTGCGAGGGGTCATAGGCATACATACTGTCGGCATACGCAAAGGCGCGGTAGCCGTTGCTGAGCACCTTATCGCGCGAGGCGGTTATGTTGTCAACGTCTCTTAATACAGGCGGAAGATACTTCAGGTCATAGTCAGACTCAAATTCGCCTATAGTGCCGTCCTCGCACATATCCAGAAGCCGGTCGTACCGCTCGTCAATTTCCTCTGCCGAAGCGTTTACAGGAATACCGAGAACTCTGTAGGGGTTGTTTGAAAACAGCTCTGTTGCTGTTACGCCAAGTTTGTCCATAGTAATTCTCCAATCAGCCGAAAAAGGTCGGCGAAAGTGTATTATATATACTTCTATTATAGCAAAGCAGAGAGTTGTTTTTATTACTATTTTGTTGTAAATTTATTAACTAACTGTAAACAAAAGGTTTTCGCCCGTGGTGTATTATTTTTTTACCAAAAAAGTGATTGATTTTTTGTAAGATATGTTGTATAATAGTATGTAGATGTGAGCAAGTTATGTTTTTGTATGAGGGGAGCGTTGACCGTGGGACTTTTTGGCAGGAAAAAATCAAAAGAAAATACAGCTGCGCCTTCTGCGGTCACGATAAAGACCGCGCCTACAGATGAAAAGACTGCGCCTGCTATGGCGATGGGCTCCGACGACTTTTTCAAGAGCGAGGAGAGCAAGAGTGTAAAGGGTCTGAAAAGCATAAAGAAAAGCACCGTTGACGAAAAGGTAGCTATTATGGAAAAAGAGCTTGCCGACCGCCCCGAGCCGCTCGATTACAAAAGCTATGATAAAAACCCCGTAAGGGCAAAAGAGCTTGACAGGGCAAACGAAGATTTCATTGAGATATGCGCGCAGGTAGACGAAAAAGAAAGCATGACAAGATACAACATAATAAAAAGCGCGCTGCAAGACGACATGGATAAGAAAGTCGAGGAGCTTGCGAATATCTACGACTATCTGACTGATGAAAATTACGACCGCAACACCGCAGAGTTCAACGAAGTGTATGACGAAGAAAGTTTTCGCCGCACTATGGAGATAGATATGCAGTTTGCCGAGAAGCGTGAGAAAGCCAAGAGCAATATGCCCTCGCTTACGCAGGAACAGCTGGATGCTATACGCAAGTTTGAGGAGAGCGACATAAAGGCGAAGCCCATAGAAGAGCAGGGCGAGATACCCGAGCTTTCTGCAAAAGTGGTAGATGAGCTTACCGCAAAATTTGAAGAAAAATACAGCAGGATAGCCAAAGAAAAAGACGAGCAGGACAAAAGCGCCGAGGACAGCGCTAAGGCTGAGGAAGATGCAGAACTTGCGCGGCTGAGAGCAATGTTTGGGTAATAATTTATATTATTATAAAATAGAAAAAGGAGAATGTTTTAAATGAACATCGACAAGAACGAACCGATAATCAAGTATGCCGAGAAGGGCAAGCCGTTCAATTATGAGAAGCTTTTCCTAAATACCGTGGCTGACTACATTTTTGAGTACAAGGGCACTATTTACGAAAAGCTTACCGATAAGGACAAATCTATATCGCTGGCGAGAATTATCAAGAAAATGGAAGTAAACGGCGTGCCCGTGCAGGAGTTTTTCAGGGCGGACATCGACGCATGGAACGAAAAAGGCGACAGCTTCCAGACGGTTTTGAACCTTGTGAACCTTATGGCGCAGGATATTTTCTGCTGCTTTGACAAGAACGTAAGAACAGAGCAGGGCTTCAAAAGGGTAAACAGGCTGTATGCCATAAACAACGAGGGCAAGCTGGATTACTTTATCTACGTTGATTCTGACAAGAAGGGACTTTTCTCAAAGAAGAAAGATCCCTCGCCGATAGCGGTATATTTTGCAGATCTTAAAGACAGATGTGAAAAGGGTCTGCTGCCGCGCACAAAGAACTAAGCAAGGAGCAGGAAATATGGTAACTATTGAAATGGAAAACGGCAAGAAGATAAAGATAGAGCTTTATCCCGATGCCGCGCCGATAACCGTTGCAAATTTTGAAAAGTTGGTATCGCAGGGTTTTTATGACGGCCTGCGTTTTCACAGAGTTATAAAGGGCTTTATGATACAGGGCGGCGACCCTATGGGCAACGGAATGGGCGGCGCTAAAGAGAAGATAAAGGGCGAATTTGCCGCAAACGGCGTGAACAACCCTATAAAGCACACAAGAGGTGTTGTATCTATGGCGCGCGCTATGATGCCCAACTCTGCAAGCTCGCAGTTTTTTATCATGCACCAAGATGCGCCTCACCTTGACGGGCAGTATGCTGCATTCGGCAAAGTTGTAGAGGGTATGGACGTCGTTGACGAGATAGCCGAAACTAAGACAGACCGCAATGATATGCCGCTTGAACCGCAGGTAATGAAGAAAGTTACTATTGACTAAAAAATATTCTATGTATAAAGACCGTACCGAAAGTGCGGTCTTTTTTGTGTGCTATCCTGCCATTTGCAGAGAGATGCCGTCCTCGCAGGACATAGCGGCGGAGTACATTTTGTCAGCCATTATAGCATAGCCGCGTGTGGTGTCTTTTACGAAAACGTGCGTTACAGCGCCCACCAGTTTGCCGTTTTGTATTATGGGGCTGCCGCTCATTCCCTGAACTATGCCGCCTGCTCTCGCTAAAAGCGTTTTGTCGGTCACGTGTATAACCATGTCTTTCACGCCGCTGTCTGAAAGGTCAATGCTTTCTATCTCGATGGAATATTCTTTCGGTGCGCCGCCGTCAAGGGTGCAAAGTATAGAAGCTTTTCCCGTTTCTACCTCCTGACGGTAGCCCAGGGGATATGCTTTGGCTGTTGAGGGTATAGAATAAGCATTTCCGTATACGCCCCTGTCGCAGTTGAGAAGTATATCGCCGCGCGCTTTGCCGCCCGAGAAAAGCCCCTGTATCTCGCCGGGCTGACCGAAGGTGCTTTTGTTTACGCCGGTTATCTCAACGCCGCAGATGCTGCCGCTGCCGCAGGGAAATTCTTCGCCTGTATCGCTGTCGCACACCGCGTGTCCCAGTCCTGCATACATACCGCTGGAGGGGTCGTAAAAGGTAACAGTGCCTATTCCTGCCGAGCTGTCGCGAATGTCAATGCCTGCCTTATAAGTTCCGCAGTAAAGCTTTGGCGTTATTGTAAGCGCCATTTCGCTGCCGCCGCGCATTATAACAACTTCGGTGGGTCTGCCCTTGCTTGCCATTATAATGTCTGCAAACGACTGGTTTGTGTCAACTTCTTTTCCTGCGGCTGAAATTATAACGTCGCCTGTTTGTATTCCGCACTCACGTGCAGGGCTGGAGCCCCCTATATCATTTATGCCTACCACTACCGCACCTTGCGCTTCAAGCTTTATGCCGAACGGGTCGCCGCCGCTCATAAGCATAACGGGCGAGGAAGCGTTTGCAGTAACTGTCTTTATCGGTATGCAGCCGAGGAGCATTAAAGTTCTCTGTTCGCTGCCGCCCGTGGTAAAGCTTGCCCTTGTTTCTGCCATAGCGCTTTTTGAGGTAATATACGGCATTGAAGAAAAGGTAAGCTGCCCTGCGTTAGGCACGTTGTAGCTGTCAGGCAGCGCAGAACTGTATATCCCTGCAAGCATAAGAAGAACGAGCGATACAGCCGAAAACGTACACGCCGCCGCGGCTGTAACAGCCCTTATCCTGTGTTTTATATTTTTCATTTTTTCTATGTTCAAAGCCCTGCCGCGCTTTTGCGGCAGGAGCCTTGCCTTTCTTTTGTTCTGTGCGTTTGGGAACGCTTTTGCGCCCTTACTTATCATTTGCCCGTCAGTCGATAAAATTCACATGGCTTTTCAAGTATTATTTTCATTGGCAGCACAAAAGGTATTGAATTTACTCTGCCGTTTGTGTTATAATAAAATATAGTATATAAAAGTATAAAAAATCGGAAGGCAGTTTTTGTATGTCAAAAAAATCAAGATTAAGAGCTCAGAAGGCAAAGCAGCTTCGGCAGCAGGAAGAACTCGAGCGCGAAGAGCAGCAGGAAAAACTTAATGCAAAAAACGGCGCGCGCAGCAGGTCTGCTAAAAAATACATAAAAAGCGCTAAGCTCAAGGAGCATATCGCCTACAAAGCCATAAAGGTGATAATGTTGCTTCCGTATGCGGTAAACTGCCTGTTTTTCGGGCTTGTTATGACTATAGCAATACTTTTTGTAGGAATAAATGATATTGAAAAAGTGACGGCTTATTTTCTTTTAGCAGAGATAGCATCCGTTACTTTGGGAATAGTATTTGCGTTTTTGCGAAAGTATATTTTGGCATTTATTTTTGCAGGCGGCGGAAGCGTTATGTTTTTCAGCGAGGGCGTGAAGTTCGTTGGCAAGATACACTACTATATGCAAAATTATTATGTATCGCCCGAAAACAGCAAGATGGACGTGAAATATATGCTGTTTTTCTACCCTTCTATAATAATTGCGGTGTGCGCGGCGGCACTGCTTGCGATGAAAATATTTGCAGCCGTAAGAAAGCGCAAACGTGCAAAAGACGAATACAACGACCGCCCGACCAAGAGCATTATAGACTGAAAGCCTCGTTTTTGTTAAAATAACCAAAATAAATTTATAAAAAAGTCGAAATTGTTACCTAATTGTAATTGACTATGAGGAACAGTTGTTATATAATAATATATAGGCTGAAATAAAGATAGAAAAATGCCTGTGGAGTGGAACAAGTGTAACAAAAGAAAGACAAGGAGTAAAACAAATTGGTATTTGCTGATCTTTTCTTTCTGTACTTCTTTCTGCCTGTGTGTCTGGTATGCTACTTTGCAACCAAAAAGCTGAAGTACAGAAATTTTATTTTAGTGCTGTTTTCTTTGATATTTTACGCTTGGGGAGAGCCATGGTGGATAATCTTGCTGCTGCTGAGTTCCATGGTGAACTGGCTGCTGGGTATGGCGATAGAGCCAAGACGTGAAAAACGCTCGGGAAAATTTTTGCTGGCGACAGCTTTGATATATAACATAGGTATGCTGGGACTTTTCAAGTACAGCGGATTTATTGCGGAGAATATAAACGCTTTTGCAGGCACGCACCTGCGCGAGGACGGCTTCGGGCTGCTCATAGTTGAAAAGCTCAATTCCGTAACGGGGCTGAACCTTAAAAGCGCCGCGCTGCCTATAGGAATAAGCTTTTACACCTTCCAGATACTTTCCTACATAATAGACGTATACTGGGGCAAGGTGAAGTCGCAGAGAAGTTTCGGAAAATTTTTAATGTACGTCTCGCTGTTCCCGCAGTTGGTGGCAGGCCCTATAGTGCGCTATGCCGACATTGAAGCTGAGATAGAGGACAGAAAGACTAAACTTGTCGATCTGAGCGAGGGCTTTTCAAGGCTTATCCTCGGCGTGTCGAAAAAGGTCATAATTGCGAATAATTTAAGCTCAATTGTTACTACTATGTTCGGCGACAGCAGCAACGGCTACGCAGGGCTGAAGTCGGCATCTACAGTGGGAACATGGTACGGAATAGTTGTTATTGCACTGTGGTATTATTTCGATTTTTCGGGATATTCGGACATTGCGATAGGCATAGGAAGAATGTTCGGCTTCCACTTTAACGAGAACTTCAACTACCCATACGTATCAAAGAACATAACAGAATTCTGGCAGAGGTGGCATATCTCTCTGGGCAGCTTTTTCAGAGATTACCTTTTGTATGTTCCGATATTCGGCAAAAGAAGAAAATACGGCGGACTGTTCCTTGTGTGGTTCTGCACGGGACTGTGGCACGGCGCAAGCTGGAACTTCATTCTGTGGGGTCTTTACTACGGGCTGTTCATAGTGCTGGAGCTGAAGATAGGCAGAAAGCGCATGAGGAAAATGCCAAGCGTGCTGGCGCACATATACGTGACTATTGTAGTTGCGGTCGGTTACGGCATATTCTACTTTGAGGATCTGCCGTCGCTGGGAAGATTTTTCAAAAATTTAGTCGGCATGGGCGGCAACGCCTTTGCTGATGCGGTGACGGGAACAAGCGTGCTGAATAATCTGTTCTTGCTGCTGGCGGCTCTGATATTCTCAACGCCGATAGTGAAGAAGATACGCTCGCTGGGCGACAAGAGCGTCGGCGCGTGCATAACGATGAATACTTTAGGCATAGTGCTGAATGTGGCTATGCTGCTGGTGAGCAGTCTTATGCTGCTTAGCAATACAAACAACCCGTTTTTGTATTTAAGATTCTGATCTTTGTTTATGCGTTTTAAACGGGAAAGATAGGATAAACATATGGAAAATAAAGAGAATATAGAAAAAGTGTTGAACACTGAGGACAACAAAAACAACAGCGAAAATAATAACACCGAGACCAAAAAGGTAGTTACCATAGAGATGCCTCAGCAAAAGGGCATTAAAATGGTAGAAGGCATGGTTGTCGGTGTTGACGTTGTGAGCGAAGAACGCGACAAGAAAACCATAAATTTGCAGCTTGACGCAAAAAAGGTCAAGAAGGCCAAGAACAAGCAGCTGCGCGAGGAAAAGAAGCTGTCACGTCAGCAGGCTGTAAAACAGATAGGCAGGAAGTTCGGCGACCGCATACGCGAGGGCGTTAAAGATGAAGCACCGAAAACCACCGACAAGGATATGGATATAAGAGCCTGCCGCCTGGAAATGAGCTTTATCAACGTCATCACCATGATACTGGTGTTTGCAGTGCTGGCGGTTATGCTGATAGTTATAAAAAGGGCGGACGGCAAAAGCGTGTTTGAAAACAGAGAGCTTGCGGATTTCCCAGAAATATCGGTGTCGCAGTGGCTGGGCGGAAACTTTACCGACGGCGTTACAAAGTGGTATACAGATACGATACCTTACCGCGACGATATGCTGTCGTTTTCATCACGGCTTACAAAGCTGTTCGGACTGCATATAGGAAATGACGAGGACAAGGTGATTCTTGACGGCAACAGGGGCGATATTGAAAAGCAGACCCTCAGCGGCACGGTCAGTACGCAGAAAGTTGAGATATTTACGGGTACGCCGCCGACGGGAACGGGCGAAACGCAGCAAAGCTCATCGGGCAGCGTACAAAGCTCTGTTACCACGCCTTCTGCAACGGTAAGTACGCCGCAGCAGACGACTCTGCCGGTAAACAACGATAACACTACGCTTTCAAACGGTATTATGATAGTCGGCAGCGGAAAGAACGTAAGGGCGCTTGAATGCTACGGCGGCAGCTTCTCTTACGGAAAATCGTATGCGGAGTTTGTAAATAAGTATAAAAAAGAACTGGGGCAGTATGTAAATGTATACAGCATGAACATACCGACGGCGTTCGCGTTCTATTGCCCCGATAAGTATAAAAAAGACTACGGCGATACGCTTGACAACATAAACAATATAAGAAGCTACCTTGACGGTGTGGCAGACGTTGACGTGTACTCGGCACTGAAAGAGCATACCGATGAGTATATCTATTCGCGCACAGACCACCACTGGCAGCCGCTCGGCGCTTATTATGCGGCGCAGGAGTTTGCAAAGGTGTCGCAAGTGCCGTTCGATGAGCTTTCTACGTATGAAAAAGTGGTCGAGGACGACTTTGTTGGCACGTTGTACGGCTTCAGCGGCTATAACAGCGAACTTGCCGACAATCCCGATACGTTCACATACTATAAGCCGCGCAACAATAATGATCTCGAGGTGTATTACTACTCGCCCGACTTTACGGACAAGAGCGTAAGGAGCACGCTGTTTTTCAAGGCATATGAAAAGATAAATCTTTACAGTACATTTTTGGGTACAGATCAGCAGATAGCCGAGATAAAGACCGACTGCGACAACGGCAGAACGCTTGTCATATTCAAAGACAGCTTCGGCAACGCGCTTGTGCCGTTCCTGACGGGCTCATACAGCAAGATATACGTAGTTGACCTGAGATATTTTACGCCCAACGCTATTGAGTTTTGTCAGAATGTCGGCGCGACCGACGTGCTGTTTGCAACGTGTATGTTCACCTGCACCAGCGACAAGGCGAATTATATCGAGAATATCAGAGTGCATAATAAAACAAGATAAACAAAGCTTTTAATTCTTGTCAAGAAGGAAAAGTTTTCGATCGACCCTTTTTCAAAAGGGTCGTGGGGTCGAGGGGCAACGCCCTTCGTCGCCGTCCGCAGACGGCGAAATCTCTTTACGGCAGGCGCTCTGAAAGAGAGAGCCTCCCCTTTGATAAGACCTAGCTTTTTCTCCGCGTTCTCTCAGAGAACGCCAAACAAAATGAAAAGCCTACACATCTTGCCTCAGTTGCTAGAGAAAAGAAGTTGATTTTTATAATTTCTCATCACATTAAAACAGCGGAGATGATAACTTGAAAGAACTGCAATACCCGTTTGACGGCGCGTACCTGATGAAGAAAAAGCGCAGTATAAAGAAAGCTCTGCTCTCTGACGGCAGCGAACGCATAGAGAAGAAAATAGCGATACTTGGCGGCTCTACCACGGGCGATATTGCCGATATGCTGGAAATTTTTCTGCTCGACAGCGGTATAAAACCAAAGCTCTGGCAGTCTGAGTATAACGCATACTGGCAGGACGCGGTGTTCGGAAACGAGCAGCTTGACGAGTTTGCGCCCGATATAATTTTTATACATACTTCAAACAGGAACATCACCGAAAAACTGACGGTAGATATGACTAAAGAGCAGACCGACGAGGCTCTTGGGCGGCAGGCGCAGCATTTTATCACGATGTGGGAAAAACTGAGGGAGCGCTTCGGGTGCGTTCTCATACAGAATAACTTCGAGCCGCCGCTTTACAGACTGCTGGGCAACCGCGATGCCTACGACCACAGAGGCATGACAAACTTTATATCGCGGCTGAATGAGCGTTTTTATGAGTATGCAGCAGCGCACGACGACTTTTATATAAACGATATAAACTACCTTGCGGCAAGCTATGGGCTGGAGAAATGGTCTGCGCCGCTTTACTGGTATATGTATAAATACGCGCTGTGCACAGAGGCGATACCGACACTTTCGTTCAGCGCGGCGAATATAATTAAAGCGATACTTGGCAAGAACAAAAAGGCTCTGGCGCTTGACCTTGACAACACGCTGTGGGGCGGAGTTGTGGGCGACGACGGCGTTGAAGGCATTGCAGTAGGAGAGGAAACGCCCGTTGCGCAGGGGTACAGAGAGTTTCAGACATACTTAAAACAGCTTAAAAGCATGGGCGTTATGCTTACAGTCTCTTCAAAAAATGACGAAGAAAACGCTGTTGCAGGGCTTGAGCACCCCGACGGAGTTTTGCGCCCCGATGATTTTGTGTGCATAAAAGCAAACTGGGATCCTAAGGACATGAACGTTGCGCATATAGCGAAGGATCTGAATATTCTGCCCGATAGCATTGTTTTTATTGACGACAACCCAGCCGAAAGGGAGATAGTTTCAAAGCAGCTCGGGGTTTGCGCGCCCGAGATAGGCAGCGTTGAGGACTACATAAGAGTTATAGACCGCAGCGGATTTTTTGAGGTAACGCAGCTTTCTAAAGACGACCTGCAAAGAAATGAGATGTATATTGCAAACGCCAAAAGGGCGCAGCAGCAGGCAAGCTTTGAAAATTACGGCGACTATCTGAAAAGCCTTGAAATGACGGCATATATCGGCGATTTTCAGCCGGTGTATCTGCAAAGGATAACGCAGCTGACAAACAAGAGCAACCAGTTCAACGTTACCACAAAACGCTACACGCAGGCGCAGATGCAGGAAGTTTTTGAGAGCGGCAGATACATCAGGCTGTTTGGCAGGCTGACCGATAAATTCGGCGACAACGGCGTGGTTTCGATAGTTATAGGCGAGAAGAGGGGCAGAGAGCTGCATATTGACCTTTGGCTGATGAGCTGCCGCGTGCTGAAACGCGATATGGAGCTTGCTATGCTCGATATTCTGGTGAAAAAGTGCCGTGAACAGGGTATAGACAAAATTATAGGCTACTATTACCCGACGGCGAAAAACAAGATGGTAAAGGAGCTTTTCGGCTCGTTCGGGTTTGATAAAACTTCGGAGGACGAGGGCGGCAATACCGTTTGGGAGATGAATGTATCTGCATATGAAAACAAGTGCGGATACATAGAAATACAGCAAATTTAAAAAGGAGAGGTACATAATGCTTGACAAAAAAGAGATCTATGAGAGACTGAACAAGGTGTTCAGAGATGTGTTCGACGATGAGGAAATTACGGTAAAACCCGAGACCGTGGCGGACGACATCGAGGACTGGGACAGCATGATGCACATAACGCTCGTGGGCGCGGTAGAGGACGAATTTGGCGTGCGCTTTAAGATGGGCGAGGTATCTACGATGAAGAATGTCGGCGAAATGGCAGAAATAATCGCCTCAAGAGCGAAGTGATTTTTGTAAATTGCATAAAAATAAAAAAAGCTCTTGACAAAAGCTTTTGAATGTGTTAAACTCAATATACTGTTTATAAAGGCTGTGACGGAGAGCGTCAGAGAAGGCAGCTTTCAGAAAGTCGGCGGTAGATGCGAGCCGACAGCGAGGGTCTCTGTACAACTCACTCCCGAGCTGATAATGCGAAAGCTAAAAGGCAAGTAGTGTTATCCGTAAAGTGCGACGTAAAAGCAAAGGGCTTGTTGGAGCCTGAAGTGGCGTGCGAACGCAATTTGAGTGGTACCGCGGAAAGATATTCCGCCTCAAAGAACTATCTTTGGGGCGGTTTTTGTTTGTTATCCCAATTTATCACAGTCTTGAAATTCGCAGAAATATATTGTAAAGAGAAAGGAAAATCACTATGAAACTCAGCTTTTCAACACTCGCGTGTCCTGACTATTCGTGGTCGGACATATATTCAATGGCTCA
>CANRPG010000011.1 GCA_947632425.1 uncultured Clostridia bacterium
CAGATACGCTATTCTTGGAACTATGCTATGCTGATAGCCAACGGGCCATCGCAGGAGGCAATGCTCAAAAGCCCCGTATTTACGGCTATGGAAGAAGGCGCAATAGCACGAGTAGAAGAAATATCGCGCTGCGCATCGGAGGTGCAGGACACGCTTATTTCTCTGCTTTCGGAAAAGAGGATATCAGTACCCGAACTATCGCTGGAAGTGCCTGCAAAAAAGGGATTTTCGATCATTGCTACCGCAAACACGCGTGATAAGGGCGTAAATGATATGTCGGCGGCGCTTAAAAGGCGTTTCAACATTGTGGTACTTCCCTCTCCCGAAACTTTGGAAGAAGAAATGCACATTGTAAAAACGCGTGTTGAGCAGCTATCGGGCAGCCTTGACCTTAATGCAGCTCTGCCTAAGGATGCTGTTATAGAGAAGATATGCACTATATTCCGTGAGCTGCGCGCAGGTGAAACGCTGGATAAAAAGCAGAAAGTAAAAGCTCCTGCCGGTGTGCTTTCTACCGCCGAAGCTATATCGCTTTTGTGCAACAGCATGGCGCTTGCAGGAAGCTTTGGCAGCGGCGAGATAACCGACGATGATATTGCGGCAGGACTGCAAGGTGCGGTAGTCAAAGAGGACAAAGATTCTGTTGCTTGGAATGAATATCTTGAAAACATAATGAAAAAGCGCGGCTCAAACTGGAGCGGACTTTACAAGGCGTGCAGGGAGCTTAACGAATGAGCGGCGTGAACTTTTTCGGCATACGACATCTATCGCCTGCCGGTGCGTTTTTTCTGAGAAAATTTCTGGACGAAAAACAGCCTGAACTCGTTATCATAGAAGCGCCGTGCGACTTTGAAGATACGGTGAAAGACATCGTGCGCAAAGAAACACGCCCCCCGTTTGCTGTTCTGGCGTATACGCAGAGCGTGCCGGTGAGGACGATACTTTATCCGTTCGCTCAGTATTCGCCCGAATATCAGGCAATAAAATGGTGCGATGAAAACGGCGTTGAATTGCGGTTTATGGATCTGCCGTCGGAAACGTTTCTTGCGCTTTCAGATGAGAGGATAAAGCAGGCGGAGAGCGCAGAAAACGACGAAGAACAAGACGAGCAAGCTGCCGAAAATACAACGGAGCAAAAACCCGATGTTTATGAACTTCTGGACGAAAAAAGCGAGGACGGTTCGCATGAGACGTTCTGGGAACGCACGCTGGAACAATGCGCTGATGCAGACGCTTACCATGAGGGTGCTAACCTTTTCGGGGCGAATATTCGCGAGCTTTCAAAGAAGGACGGTTATGACGAAGCAGAGACCGCGCTGCGAGAGATGCATATGCGCTGCGTTATCAGAAATGCGGTGAAAAGCGGCATTACTCCCGAAAAGATAGTTGTAGTTACGGGCGCGTATCATGTTGTGGGACTGAAGACTTGGGAAGCTGACGAAGAAATGCCAGAGTTCCAAAAGCTCCCGTCACTTCATACGCTTATGCCGTATTCATATTACAGGCTGTCTTCGCGTTCGGGGTATGGCGCAGGCAACAAGGCTCCTGCGTATTACGAGCTTATATGGAAAGGTCTTTGCAAAAACGACCGTTTTTACGAAAAAATGCGCAAAGAAGGCAATGTGGCTTCATCGGCACAGGTGATAGAAGCGGTGAGGCTTGCAAAAACGCTTTCACAGCTGCACGGCGGCGAAATACCCACGCTGCGAGATATTCGCGATGCGGCAGTTACCTGCATAGGCGAGGGCAGTTTTGCAGCAATAAGCACCGCAGTTGCTGATACAGAGATAGGCACGGCGATCGGCGAGATACCCGAGGGCGTTTCAAGAACTAGCATACAAGACGATTTTTACCGTCAGCTAAAGGAGTTAAAGCTTGAAAAATACCGCTCGGTCACGGCACAGGATCTGAAGCTTGATCTGCGTGAAAATATCAGGGCAAGCTCTGAAAAGTCAGCGCTTTTAGATCTGAGACGTTCTTATTTTCTGCACAGACTTCGCGTTCTTGGGCTTGACTTTGCGCGCCTTGTGCCGTCACGGCAGGAAAATGCGACTTGGGCTGAGGCGTGGCAGGTGCAGTGGACTACCGAATGTGAGATAGTACTTGTTGAAAGCGCGCTGAAAGGCGACACGGTAGAACTTGCGGCGGCATTTCAGATAAAAGAAAACATTGAGGGGCAGGAAGATATTGCGATAATAGCGAAGGCTGTTGAAGATGCGTTTTGCTGCGGAATTTCTACCGCTGCCGGTTATGCGGTGGCTGCTTTGCAGGCAGCTGCGACAGACAACATACCTTTTGAAAAAATAGCGCAGACTATGTTCAGCCTTTCAAACGTAATAAGCTATGGCGACATACGAAAGACCGACTGCACGGCGATCATACCCATATTAAAGCAGCTTTACTACCGCGCCTGCCTTATCATGAGCGGTTCATGCATATGCAACGATGATGTATCAAAAGATATTGCAGATGCGATAAACATGATAAACTCGGTGCAGCTGGCGCATGATTTTCTTGAAACGGATAAATGGCTGAGAGCGCTTTCGGAGGTCGCTGTGCGCGATGATCTGAACACGCGGCTTTCGGGGCTGTGTGCTGCTATTTTGCTCGAACGCAGCGTAATGACTAACGATGAACTGAAAACGGAAGTATCACGCCGCCTTTCAAAAGGTGTGCCTGCCGACCTGGGTGCCGGCTGGTTTGAGGGTCTTGCTATGAAAAACCGAAACGGACTTATCGCAAGGCTGTCGCTGTGGGAAAGTCTGGACGATTATCTTAAAGAGCTTGACGACGAGGAGTTCAAACGCGCACTTGTTTTTCTGCGAAGAGCGTTTGCAGACTTTTCTTCGGGTGAAAAAGATGCTATAGCAGAAAATCTGGGCGAGATATGGGGTCTTAACGGCGACGCCGTCAGCGAAGTTTTGAATGGTGTACTTGATGAGGCTTCTCAGCAGGCTATAGACGAGCTCTCGGACTTTGACTTTGATTTATAGGTGATGTTATGGATACTAAAGCACAAATGCAGCGTTGGCGGCTTATTCTGGGTCAGGAAAGCGGCGACAGACTGGAAAAAATGGATATGCCGCAGCTCTCTGAAGAACAGATGCTTATGGACAACGCCCTTGCATCTATATACAACAAGAGTGAGCAGGGCGGCTTCGGAAGAGGTGCAGGCAAAGGGCCGTCAAATCCGCAGATTTCGCGGTGGCTTGGCGATGTGAGAAGCCTGTTTGACAAAGACCTTGTAAAGATAATACAAAACGATGCTATGACAAGATGTGGGCTGAAACAGCTCATTTTTGAGCCTGAAATACTTGAAAATGTTGAGCCTGATATTTCGCTGGCATCGGCGATAATGGCTCTTAAAGATTCTATACCCGAGCGTTCTAAGGAAAGCGTAAGGGAATTTATAAAAAAGATAGTTGACGATATAAACAAGCTTTTGGAGCAGGATATTCGCAGAGCAGTGACCGCCGCAGTAAACAAGCGCGAGCACTCCCCTATTCCGTCGGCATCGGCGCTTGATTACAAAATGACCATCAGGCGAAATCTGAAACACTATTCACCTGAGCTTAAAACAATAGTGCCAGAACACTTTTATTTCTTTGAGCGCGCAGCTTCTTCAGCTTCAAAAAAGTGGACTGTTATACTTGACATAGACCAGAGCGGCTCAATGGGTGAAAGCGTTATTTATTCATCAGTGGTAAGCTGCATTCTGGCAAGCATGAGCGCGCTGAAAACACGTGTTGTAGCGTTTGACACGAATATTGTTGACCTTACAGATAAATGCAATGACCCTGTTGATCTGCTTTACGGCTTTCAGCTGGGCGGCGGCACGGATATAGACAAATCGGCGGCTTATTGTCAGCAGTTTATTGAAGAACCGAAAAAGACACTGTTTTTCCTTATTTCTGATCTTTATGAGGGTGGAAACCGCGCCGCGCTGATAAGGCGAATGGAAGAAATGAAGGCTTCGGGGGTTACTGTAGTATCTCTGCTGGCTGTTGCAGACGGCGGTACGCCTTTTTATGATGAAAGCGTGGCAAACAAGCTGTCAAAACTCGGTATTCCATGCTTTGCCTGCGCTCCTCAAAAGCTGCCCGAGCTGCTGGGACTTGTTCTGAAAGGGCGGGATATAAGCGAATTTGCAAAAGATGCTTCAAAAAGCACATAAAAATAAGCCCGATGTTCAATGACCGTCGGGCTTTTGTTATATTGTTATTCTTCGGGAACAGGACGAGAAAGCGTTATGGCAAGAATATCATCGGACGACGGGTTCTTTACATAGTAATTCGTTGTTTCAACGGGTCTGTAAATGCCGTCGTCGCCCTTTTGGCGAGTAACTACCCTTCTTGTTCTCTGACCGTTGTTGTAGGCATTTATTTGGTCGTTTATATCAAAAGTATCGATAAAAAGCTGCTGATCCTCGGGAAGCATTGTAGATGCACCATGCATGATAAGTTCGGTATAAACGCCTGTTGAAGGGCAGGAACGTGTTGTGAAGTTCTCATACACCATCATATAAAAGCTGTTGCGTGAAAGGTTGCTCATTATAACAAGCGGATAGCACATAAACACGGCATCTAAAAGCAGCTGTGTTGCGCTGGCGGCAGGCTGAGTAACAAGGATATCCTCAGACTGCTCGTCAGGCTCGTGGTTTTCTAGAATATCGGCATATTCGCTTTCAGTAACGGGCTTTGAGAAATAGTAGCCCTGAATAGTTTCGCAGCCGCAGGTACGCAGAAAGCCGAGCTGTTCTTTGGTCTCGACGCCCTCTGCAACGGTAGCAAGCTTCAGCCTTTGAGCAAAATTAAAAATGCTTTCCAGAACTATACGTTCCTTTTCGTTTTCGCAGTTGCCGCTGAGAAGCGATTTATCTATCTTCAAAACGTTTGCAGGAACATCTTTCACAAAGGTGAGCGACGAAAGTCCGCTGCCGAAGTCGTCAATAGCGACAGAGAAATTGTCGTTTCTTATATCGCTTATGAACTGAATAATATTTGTGCCGTCAACAAGTGCGGATTCGGTTATCTCAACTTCGATAAGCTTGCGCGGAACACTGTAGCTGTCAACGACTTCACAAAGGTGCGTTACAAAGTTTTCTTCTTTGGTATGGAATCTTGAAAAGTTGACGGAAACGGTCACATTTTTTGCACCGCGCTTTATCTCACGGCTCAGAAATGCGCAGACCTCGTCAAGTATGTACCAGTCAAGCTTTGTTATAAGCATACTCTTTTCAAGAAGCGGTATGAACTGATAGGGCGGTATAATACTGCCGTCCTCGTCTATCCAGCGCGCTAAGGCCTCCGCACCGTTTATATGACCCGTTACAGCATCATATTTCGGCTGATAGTAAGCCACTATTTTCTTTTCTGCAATTGCCTTGTCAAGCAAAGCGTTTATATTATCTTCGGTAAAAACTGTTTTCATAGTAATTCCTCCAAAAATATTATTAAAAGTACAGACCTTCTTCGGATTCATGCTTCATAGGGCGGTTCATAAGGTGACCCAGAGCATCTTTAGGCGGCATATTTTCAAAAAGTATCATATAAAGCTGCTCGATAATGGGGGCATCTACGCCTAGCTTTTTTGCAAGAGGATATGCGTTTCTTGTGCAGTAATAACCCTCAACAGTGCCTGTGCGGCGTATAGCTTCCTCTGCCTTTACCCCCTGCCCTATCAGTATGCCAGCGCGCCTGTTGCGGCTGTGCATACTTGTGCAGGTAACAATAAGGTCGCCAAGACCGGTAAGCCCCGAGAAAGTCTCCTCGTGAGCGCCCATGGCAACACCTATTCGCGCTATCTCTGTAAGGCCTCTTGTCATTAGCGCGGCTTTTGTGTTATCGCCAAAGCCCATGCCGTCAACAATTCCTGCGGCAAGCGCTATTGAATTTTTAAGAGAGCCGCCGACTTCGCAGCCTATTACATCGGAATTTGTATATATTCTGAGCGTTGAGTTGCTGAGCTCATCTTGTACATAGTAAGCATAATTGAGATCATCGCAGGCGGCAACCACCGTGGTAGGTGTGCCGTTTGCTATTTCTTCGGCATGAGAAGGGCCTGAAAGCACCACCGTTTTGTTCGGCAGAATGCTTGTTATAACTTCCGACATACGCCGCATAGTGCCGTCCTCAAAGCCTTTTGAGGTGCTGACGACAACGGCTTTTTCATTTATATACGGTTTTGCGGTATTGCACACCTCTGCTACAAAGCGCGTTGGTATGCCGATTATGACTATATCAGCACTTTGTGCGCAAGAAATATCGGTAGTGAGCGCAACACCTTCGGGAAGAATAGCTCCAGGCAGTTTTGAACGCAGTTCACCCGTTCTTTTAAGGGTATCAATCTCATCTTGAAATTTAGACCACACAGTTACGCTGTGACCCATTTTTTTGCACATTATAGCAAGCGAGAGTCCAAAACCACCGCTGCCGAGTATAGTTATATCCGCCATAAAAACACCTCCGCAAAGTTGTCAGCTTTTTTTACTTTTGAAGCTGAGTTTGTTTTCCGTGCCGTTTGCAAGTCTTACTATATTACTCTTATGCTTTAATACTACTATTATTGCTACTGCCAAGGCAACAAGAGCGTTCTGCCAAGGCGTTTCAAAGCCCCTTAACGTCTGCGAAATTATAGTACATATAGGGAAAGAAGAAACTGCTATTATAGATGCAAGTGAAACATATCTGCTTATGCTTACGACTATTATGAAGATAGCTACCGCAACGCCGCAGGTAAGGGGGTCTACGGCTATCATGGTAGTGGCGGTGAGCAGCACGCCTTTTCCGCCGCGAAAACCGTAATAGCACGGGAATATATGCCCCAGTATTACAAACAGGCAGGAAAGATAATTTACAAACAGCGGATTTGAGAGCAGTTCTACACCAAAATGCCCTGCCACAAGCCGACAGATAAGCACTGCCGCTATACCTTTTATAAGGTCTACTACAAGTGTGAGCGCGGCGGTGGGTTTGCCGAAAGTTCTCAAAACATTTGTAAGACCTGCATTGCCGCTGCCATAGTCGCGAATATCCTTGCGGTGAATTATCTTACAAATGAGTATCGAGGTATTTATGCTGCCGAAAAGATACGAAAAAAGCACTGTAAATATCCAAACAAAAGCTTCCATAATAATATTCCCCAAATTATTTTACATCGTTGGTATCGCGTTCTCTTACCTTCATAACGATAGGCGTTTCATTCAGAGAGAACGTTTCGCGGATCTGATTTTCAAGATATCTTTGGTACGAAAAATGGAACAGATCCTTGCGGTTTACAAAAACTACAAATGTAGGCGGTCTGGTAGATGCCTGCGTCATGTAGTATATTTTAAGCCGTCTGCCTTTATCTGAAGGCGGCTGCACGCGCGATGTTGCATATGCCAGAACGTCGTTCAGCTTGCCTGTTGAGATACGCATTGAGTTTTGCTCAAACGTTCTGTCAATAAGGTCAAAAAGCTTATCGAGCCGCTGACCTGTTTTTGCCGAGATGAACACGAACGGCACATACTGCATAAAGCCGAAATCTTCTTTCAGGTCGGAAAGCATATCGTTCATGGTGTTGGTGTCTTTCTCCACCGCATCCCATTTGTTCACGGCTACCACGCAGGCTTTACCCTTTTCGTGGGCATAGCCTGCAACTTTTGAATCCTGCTCGGTAAAGCCCTCGGTGGCATCTATGACTATGACCGCAACATCTGCTCTGTCTACTGCCATATGTGCGCGCAGAACGCTGTATTTTTCGACGTTTTCAAGCACTTTTGACTTTCTGCGTATACCTGCGGTATCTATAAACATATACTTGCCGCGATCGGTCTCTATCACTGTATCCGTAGCATCACGGGTTGTGCCTGCAATATCGGAAACTATGGCTCTTTCCTCGCCGCATATCTTATTTATAAGCGAAGATTTGCCGACATTCGGTTTGCCTATTACTGCAACTTTTATAATATCGTCGTCCTCATCGCTTGGCTCATCTTTGGGAAGATGCTCAAAAACTGCATCTAAAAGGTCGCCCGTGCCGTGACCGTGCGTTGACGAAACTGCTATGGGGTCGCCCAGCCCGAGATTATAAAACTCATAAAATTCAACGGGCGGTTCGCCGAGAGAATCACATTTATTAACGCACAAAACTACAGGTTTGCCCGATTTCAGCAGCATATTTGCAACGTCATGGTCGCTTGCAGTAACGCCGCATCGAAGGTCTGTAACAAGCACTATTACCTGCGCGCTGCTTATTGCAAGCTCTGCCTGCCTTCTCATCTGCGCTAGTATAACGTCGTCGCTGTCGGGCTCAATACCGCCGGTATCGACTACCATAAATTCTCTGTTGCGCCACTCACACTTGGAATATATCCTGTCCCTTGTAACGCCGGGGGTATCTTCGACTATCGAGAGCCGCTGACCTATAAGCTTATTGAAAAGCGTTGATTTGCCGACATTCGGTCTGCCGACTATAGCAACTACTGGTAAAGCCATATTATTCCTCCTCTCACAAAAAGATGTATGACGAAAAAAGCAGAGAAGTATATCCCCTCTCTGCTTGACACCGATAAGCGCACGATCAGTCGTTATTCTTAGCTATGACCTCTACGCCCTTATAATATCCGCAAGCCTTGCATACCTTATGCGGAGCGGTAAGCTCGCCGCAGTTTGAACATCTGCAAAGAGCCGGCTGAGGGAGCTTCCAAACAGCGCTGCGTCTTTTATCACGTCTGGCTTTAGAAACCTTTCTCTTTGGTACTGCCATTTTGGCACCTCCTCTTCAGGATTGATCTCAGTTGTCACGCACACAGGAGCATTCACCTTTATTCAGGTCTGCTCCGCATTTTGCGCAAAGCCCCTTGCAGTCCTCCTTACACAGTATTTTTGTAGGAAATTCAAGAAGCATTTCACAAACTGCAAGTTCGTCAAGATCCAGTTCAAAGTCATTGCAGACGACATAATCGTCGCACTTTGTGTCGGTAACGAGTATATGTTCAAAATCAAAACCATACTCCCTGACAAACTCGCAAAGACATCTGTCACACACATGGTCAATGGCTGCATCACAGTGATAGGTAAGTTTTACAACGCCTGCCCTGTTTACTATGCTGCCTTTGACCTTTACATCGGAATGAAAAACTATACCCGTTCTCTGAAAGAGTTTTTCCTTGTCAATTTCATATTCAAATTCCTTGCTCTCGCCCGGTATACTGAATATACTTTTAAGCTGAAAGGTCATAACTCCTCCTGTATCGGTCGTTTTCTATCCGTGAAAACAGAACATCACAAAGAACATTATAGCGTGAATTTTCCGTAAAGTCAAGAGATTTTTAAAAATTTACATAAAAGCTCTTACTTTTTCGGGAAGATTCTCTGCATCTTCGGAAACGGTGAACGTGATCTTAACGTCCTTGGCAACTATTGCAAGCTTATCGAGCATAGCGCCGAGGGCTTCGTAATCTCTGCCGCCCATTTTAAGTATACCGTCAACAAAAACGTGCTGAATATCGTAGTTTCCTGCGAGCATACCCGTAACAAAGCCGTAAAATGCATCGAAGCTGCTGATGCCATATTCTTCGGCGTCTACGAGCCTTACCTTATGAGGAATATCATAGGTAAGCTTCATTCCTCTTTCTATACATACTACCGAGCCGGTAGCCACTTCAAGCGCCTCATGTATGCGCTCAACAAGTATCTTGGTCTTGCCTGTTCCCTTTTTTCCGGTTATCAGATTTATCATAGATAGCACTCCGTTCTGCCCAGTGGGCGATGTTTAATCTTCAAAAGCGCGCACGCTTTAAAGTTCCGTTATTTTATTTTTGCTTCAAGCTCAGCCTTGGCATCTTCATATCCAGGCTTGCCCAGCAGTGCGAACATATTCTTCTTATAGCTCTCAACGCCCGGCTGATCAAAAGGATTTACACCCAGCATATAGCCTGAGATCGCGCAGGCTTTCTCAAAGAAGTATATCAGCTCGCCGAGGTTCTCTTCATCGGGCTTGTCCATTTCAATAACTATATTAGGCACGCCGCCCTCGGTATGAGCAAGCACTGTGCCCTCGAAAGCCTTGCGGTTTACAACGCTCATATTCTGGTTGGTAAGGAAGTTGAGCTTATCGAGATTCTGCTCGTCGTTTTCGAGGAACATATCATACTTCGGCTGCTTGATATCAACAACGGTCTCAAACATTATTCTTGAACCGCTTTGTATAAACTGACCGAGCGAATGAAGGTCGGTAGAAAACGTTGCAGAAGTCGGGAAAACGCCCTTGTTATCCTTGCCTTCGCTCTCACCGAACAGCTGTTTCCACCATTCGGTCATCATGGTAAACGATGGGTCATATGTAACGAGCATTTCAACGCTCTTGCCCTTGCGGTACAAAATATTTCTATAAGCAGCGTAATCATAGCAATCGTTATTGTCAACGCTTGCATACTTTTCTCTTGCAGCTGCCGCGCCTGCCATAAGCTTGTCTATATCAGCGCCAGAAACTGCTATCGGCAAAAGACCAACGCCGGTAAGCACCGAGAATCTTCCGCCTATATCGTCAGCGATAACGAAAGTTTCATAGCCTTCGGTATCTGAAAGCTCTTTGAGCGTTCCCCTTGCCTTATCGGTAGTTGCAAATATTCTTGACTTAGCGCCATCTTTGCCATACTTATCTTCCAGAAGCTTTTTAAAGATACGGAAAGCAAGCGCAGGCTCGGTGGTAGTGCCCGACTTAGAAATGATATTAACGCAGATATCCTTGCCTTCGCAGATAGAAAGCACCTCTGTAAGATAGGTAGGGCTTATATTGTTGCCGACAAAGAAAATATCGGGGGTATCTTTTTTAAGGCTGTTATAAAACGGCGAACGCAGAAGCTCTATTGCTGCCCTTGCGCCGAGGTACGAGCCGCCTATACCTATAACAATAAGTATATCGCAGCTTTGCTGTATTCTCTTGGCGGCTGCCTTTATGCGCTCAAACTCTTCCTTGTCATAATTTACGGGAAGATCTACCCAGCCGAGAAAGTCGCTGCCGAGACCCGTGCCGTTCATTAAAGTATCATGTGCTGCACAGACCTGCGGACGCATAGCCTCCAGCTCATGCTTTTCAACAAATCCACCCAGATACTTGGGATTTAATCTGATAGACAAATCAGTCAGTCCTTTCAAAATAAATACATAATAAAATTACTGATGAAGAAATATCTCATCTATTTTATTGTACAATATATCCGTATTTTTTTCAAGCGGTTTTGCAAAACGCACAATATTTTGTATATATCGTCTAATTTTCAGACTACATTTTTAGTAATTCTAACAACATTCTTTTGAATGATTCGCCGAAAGACAGTCTGGCAACGTCCTCCGAAAGGCAAATATCGGCAGAATATATCTCCTCGCCGCTGAGAGTAAAGCTCACCGAGCCTATAACTGTACCCTCTTTTACGGGCGCGGTAACGTTATCTACACGTTCATATGTTACCTCAACATCATCGGCACAGCCTTTGGGTATAAGCACCACGCCTTCATTATTACAACGCACCGAAGCAAACGGCTTTTCTCCGAACGCAACATTCACGTCGTCTAAAATGCCCTCCGACATCTCGGGGCTATATATCTCATAAGCAGCAAAGGCTTTGTTCATTGCATCTTTTGCCCATGAAAACCTGCTGTCCTCGTCGGGAGAACCCATAATAACGGCGACAACTGTCATATCTCCCCGTTGTGCTGCGGCGGCGAGGCAGTTTTTGCTGCCATCGCTGTAGCACGCCTTGAAGCCTATTATTCCTTTATATGTGCGCACCAGCCTGTTGAGATTTACAAGCTGTGCCTTTCCACTGCGAACATCGTCCATCCAAGTTGTGGTATACTTGAAAACATCTTCGTGCTTAGAAAGCTCGGCGCAAAGAAGCGCGGTATCATAAGCTGTAGTTTTGGTATCGTCAGAAATACCCGTACAATCGGCGTAAAATGTATTTTCCATGCCAAGTGCAGCGGCTTTTTCATTCATAAGCGAGGTAAAGTCCTGCTCTGTCTTTGCAACAGCTTCTGCAAGGGCAACACAGGCATCATTGGCGTTGCCGACGGTTATAGACTTTACAAGCTCCTCGACAGAAATCTTTTCACCAACGTCAAGCCATACTTGAGAACCCTGCATAGAGTTGGCATACTGCGATACCGTTATCTGCGTATCTAACGAAATATCGCTGTTTTCGAGAGTTTCTTCAACTATCAGAAGAGTCATCAGCTTGGCAAGATGCCCTGCCTGCATGACCTCGTTTTCATTCTCTGAAGAAAGCAATGTACCCGTTTCAGATTCAAACACGACTTTTGACTGTACAATTTCTGTCTGCGCCTGCTGAGCCGGGAAAAACTGCTCATAAAACTTTTGGATAAAACCATTAAAGCCGTCAAACGGCATTATCGGTAAATTCCATGAAAAAACCGCCGCGGCGACAAAATTTACAATATTCTTAAATAAACAACTAAACAGCATTGTCCGCACCTCCGTTTTAACTATATGCCGAAAGGTGCGCGAAATGTGAAGAAGTCTGTCAGCTGAGTCAGCAGACTATAAATTTTCCTATAAGTCCAAAAAACTCGCTGGCGTCCTGAGTGTGGGCGCAAAGCTCTATAGGGGCGCTTCTGTCAAAACTGAACAGCCCCATTACAGACTTTGCATCTATTGACGAATCGCCTGAAACAAGCTCTACATTATAATCCTGCTTTGAAACGGCGCTGAGAAAATCTCTGATGTCCTGCGTTGTATTGAGCCGAATAGTAGTTTTTATCATAACCAAAGCTCCATTCATATATAAATTTGCAAGAACCGAAATGCTCCGATAATAAATATATCAAAAAATAAAGCAAATTGTCAATAGATAATTGCAATTGCGAAAAAAATATAGTATAATAGTCATTAAGAACGAGATACGCGAAAAACATTTGTGCAAAATCACTTTGTTATTAACATTTACAGGGAATGATAAATTTTGGCAAACTATTCAAATTACAGCGTGTGTTATTTTTCGCTTGGGTGCAAGGTGAACACCTGCGATACAGAAAACATAAAACAGCGCCTGACTGCGGCAGGTTTTGGCGTTACAGACAGTATTTCAAAGGCAGATATTTGCATTGTGAACTCCTGCACGGTAACGGGCAAAGCTGACAAGAAATGCCGACAGCTTCTTCACAGAATAAAGCGGACAAATCCTGTGTGCATTACTGTGCTTACGGGGTGTTTTCCGCAGGCAGATGAGTGTGAAGCTAAAATACTTTACAGCAGTGGTCTGTGCGATATTGTGACAGGCAACGGCAGCACGGCTTTTACGGCAGATGCTGTTATTCGCTTTATAGACAGCGGAGAGCGCACTTTTGAAGTTGCAGAGCACTGTAAAGGCGAAAGCTTTGACAACTTTACAAACTCCGAGTTTACAGACAAAACAAGGGGTTACTTAAAGATACAGGACGGCTGCGACAGATACTGCACATACTGCGTTATACCATATGCAAGGGGGCATCTGCGCTCAAAGCCGCTGGAAGATGTTAAAAGCGATGCCCTTCTTTTGGCGCAGTGTGGGCATCCGGAGATAGTTCTGACAGGCATTAACCTATGCAGATACGGCGCTGACCTTGACGGAGATATACGCCTGATAGATGCGATTGAGGCTGTATGCTCTGTTGAAGGCATTGAAAGGGTGCGGCTGAGCTCTATTGAGCCTGAGCTTATCAGCGACAGTGATATAGAGCGCATGGCAATGCTTAAAAAACTGTGTCCGCACTTTCATCTTTCACTGCAAAGCGGCTGTGACCGCACTCTGAAAGCCATGAACAGGCACTACACCACGGCGCAGTATGCCGAACTTGTCGGCAAGCTTAGAAACGCTTTCCCGGACTGCGCGATAACTACAGATGTTATGGTAGGTTTTGCAGGCGAAACAGAAGATGATCACAGGCAGTCGCTGGAGTTTGTAAGGTCGATAGGCTTTGCAAAAATACATGTTTTTCCATATTCTATAAGAAAAGGTACGGCTGCTGAGAGAATGTCAGGTCACATTTCCGAGGAAATAAAACAGAGGCGCGCTGCCGAAATGGCTGGGGTCGGCAAAATTTCAAGAGAAAAATTTTTGTCGCAAATGGTCGGAAAAAGAGTAAAAGTTCTGTTTGAAAAAGAAAATTGCACAACTTTTCACCACGGATACAGTGAAAATTACACACAAATTAAGATTATCAGAAAAAATTCGCAAAAAAGTTTGCGTAGAATGATTTTTTATGTTATTATATTAAGTGTGGAAGATGATCACTGTTTGGGTGAGATAATTGAGTAAGATTTAGTAAAAAATCTCTAAAATGTTAAGGAGTTGTAAATATGCCTGTTTACAGAATTTATGTTGAAAAGAAACCTGAGTTTGCAGTCGAAGCGCGCTCACTGCTTGCCGACATCGGATCGGCACTTGGCATTGAGGGGCTGCGCAGTATTCGCGTTATCAACAGATACGATGCACAGGGTCTGACACCTGAAGCTTTTGCTCTTGCTGCGCCTATAGTTTTCTCTGAGCCTGCCGTTGACGTTGTATACGAGCATCTTCCGGAGATAGACGATGACGAGCACGTTTTTGCTGAGAGTATCTGCCGGGACAGTTTGATCAGCGATCGGATTCATGCGCGCAGTGCATATCGCTTCTAACGGGTGAAAAGCAGCCTACTGTACGCACTGCAAGGATATATATTCTGAAAGGCAGCATAAGCGAAGAAGACATAGCCGCAATAAAGCACTACATAATCAACCCAGTAGAAAGCAGAGAGGCATCTTTTAGGCGGTTTGAAACGCTCGATACCGAATACGATATACCCACCAAAGTGGACACGATAGACGGCTTTATATACTCAAATGATGACGACCTGCGCGATCTTATGAACAAGATGGGTCTGGCTATGGACTTTGACGACATAAAGTTCTGCCGTGATTACTTCCGTGACAGCGAAAAACGCAACCCGACCGTTACTGAGATACGCATGATAGATACCTACTGGTCTGACCACTGCCGCCACACGACGTTTTTAACGCATATAGACGGTGTGGATATTCAGAGCGACTACATAAACGATACGTTCAAAAAATACAAGGAAGTGCGCTCTGAGCTGTATGCCGGCAGGACGGACAAGCCTATGACTCTTATGGATCTTGCTGTTATAGGCGCTAAGAAACTGAAAAAAGACGGCTTGCTGAAAGACCTTGATGAAAGCGAAGAGATAAATGCTTGCTCCGTAAAAATAAAAGTAGACGTTGACGGCGAGGACGAAGACTGGCTGCTGATGTTCAAAAACGAAACACACAACCACCCGACTGAGATCGAGCCTTTCGGCGGCGCGGCTACCTGCCTTGGCGGAGCTATAAGAGATCCGCTTTCGGGTCGTTCATATGTTTATCAGGCTATGAGGGTAACGGGTGCAGCGAACCCTCTTGTGCCTATTGAAGACACCATTGCAGGCAAGCTGCCGCAAAGAAAGATAGTTGTCGGCGCGGCGAACGGTTATTCATCATACGGCAACCAGATAGGTCTTGCAACGGGTAATGTAAATGAGATATATCACCCCGGTTACGTTGCGAAAAGAATGGAGATAGGCGCTGTTATAGGCGCTGCCCCCGAAGCTAACGTAAGGCGCGAAAGACCGCAGGAGGGCGATGTTGTAATTCTGCTTGGCGGCAGAACAGGCCGTGACGGCTGCGGCGGCGCTACGGGTTCTTCAAAGTCACACACGCTTCAGTCGCTCGAAAGCTGCGGCGCGGAGGTACAGAAAGGTAATGCGCCTATTGAAAGAAAACTGCAAAGACTTTTCCGCGACCCCGAAGTTACAAGGCTTATAAAACGCTGCAACGACTTCGGCGCAGGCGGTGTTTCGGTAGCTATTGGCGAGCTTACAGACGGACTTGTTATTGACCTTAACAAAGTACCGAAAAAGTATGACGGACTTGACGGCACGGAACTGGCTATTTCGGAATCTCAGGAGAGAATGGCTGTTGTAGTAAGCGAGAGCGATGCCGACAAGTTTATGAAAATGGCAGACAAGGAAAATCTTGAAGCTACAAAAGTGGCTGTTGTAACTGCCGAGCCTCGTCTTAAAATGATATGGAACGGCGCGACAATTGTTGATCTTTCAAGAGAATTTCTTAACTCTAACGGCGCTTCAAAGCACACGACTATAACCGTAGAAGAGCCTGTGGTGATCACGAATGAGAATGTGAAAGACTCTGCCGCTATGTGGGAAGAGATGATCTCAAACCTTAACATATGCTCGCAGAAAGGTCTTGTTGAGAGATTTGACTCTACGATAGGCGCAGGCACGGTGCTTATGCCATACGGCGGCAAATACCAGAATACTCCTACTCAGGCAATGGCTGCAAAACTGCCCGTACTTAACGGCGAGACTAAGACTGCCTCTATAATGGCGTGGGGATTTAACCCGTTTCTGTCTTCACAGTCGCCGTATCACGGAGCAATTTCGGCTGTTACGGAATCTATAGCGAAAGTTGTTGCAACGGGCGGCAGCCGCAAAAAGTGCTGGCTGACTTTCCAGGAATATTTTGAGAGAACGCAGAACGACCCGACACGCTGGGGCAAACCGATGGCGGCGCTTTTGGGCGCGTTCAAGGCACAGCTTGAATACGGCATTGCATCTATAGGCGGCAAGGACTCAATGAGCGGTACTTTTGAAAAGATAGACGTCCCCCCTACCCTTGTATCTTTCGCTGTATCTACCGCGAACACCGACAGGATAATATCGCAGGAGTTTAAAAAAGCAGGTTCTACTGTAATATACATAAAGCCCGAATATGACCAGAACGGTCTGCCGATATTCAAGAGTGTGCTTGAAGTATTCGACAAGGTGGAAAAGCTTATCGCAGAGGGCAAAGTTCTTTCCTGCTGGAGCGTTTCTTACGGCGGTATTTCGGAAGCTATCGCAAAAATGTCGTTTGGCAACAAGATAGGTTTCCGCTTCTCGGGATATGTTTCGCCGTCCGAGTTATACAGAGCTTGCTACGGCAGCTTTGTTATAGAACTTGCTGACGGTGTAGATGCAGGCGAGAGGATACTCGGTGAGACTATAAGTCAGTACGTTATAATTACAGAAAAATACGCTGTAGAGCTTGATAAACTTGAAAAACTGTGGTCTGAAAAGCTGGAGCCCGTTTATCCTACAAAGGTAAACATACCGAGAAACGTTCCCGAAGTTTTCGGATATTCTGTAAACGACAGGCGCGCTTCTACGGTAAAAATTGCACGTCCCAGGGTGCTTATACCCGTATTCCCCGGAACGAACTGCGAATACGATACCGCTAAGGCGTTTGAAAAGGCAGGCGCTAAGGCTGAAATTTTCGTTATAAGAAATCTCAACGAATCGCAGATAAATGAATCTGTTGAAGAGATAGAAAGGCGTATTAAAAACTCGCAGATGATAATGCTGCCGGGCGGCTTTTCGGGCGGCGATGAGCCTGACGGAAGCGGCAAGTTCATTACAGCATTTTTCAAAAACCCAAGGCTGGCGGAGGCTATAAACGATCTGCTTAAAAACAGAGACGGACTTATGATGGGCATATGCAACGGCTTCCAAGCGCTTGTAAAGCTGGGTCTTGTTCCGTATGGCGAGATACGCGATATGCGCAGCGACTCCCCCACCCTTACATTCAATACTATTGCAAGACACCAGTCGAAAATGGTGCGCACAAGGGTGGCTTCAAACAAGTCTCCGTGGCTTGCTGATGCAAAGGTAGGCGACATACACACGGTAGCGATCTCTCACGGCGAGGGCAGATTTATAGCTACGCCCGAAGAAATAGCAACAATGGCGCACAACGGTCAGATATGCACGCAGTATGTTGACTTTGCCGACAGACCTACTTATGACATACAGTGCAACCCGAACACATCTATAGATGCTATAGAGGGCATAACCTCTCCTGACGGACGCGTGCTTGGCAAAATGGGGCACTCTGAGCGTAAGGGCGACAACGTATGCATAAATGTGCCCGGCGAAAAAGATCAACACCTGTTTGAAAACGGCGTTAAGTATTTCTCATAATGAAGTGAGTTATGAATAATATAACTAAGCTAATACTAATATATATGGGTGTGCTTGGCTTTATTACATTTATAATGTACGGTATTGACAAAGCAAAGGCAAAAGCCCATAAATGGCGTATTCCCGAGCGTGTTTTGCTTGGCATGTGCATGATTGGCGGCATAATTGGCGGCTGGCTGGGTATGTATGTTTTCAGGCACAAAACAAAGCATCTGAAATTTCATGTGGTGCAGATACTTGCAAGTATTCTGTGGGGCATATGCATAGTGGTTTCAGTAACAAAATTATAAAAATGCAGCGTTTCCACCTTATTTGGGCGGAAGCGCTGTTTTTTCAGCAGAGTTTTTCTAAGGATCGCTTTATCTGGCGAAGTATTCGTTTTTCAAGCCTTGATATGTACGACTGCGATATGCCCACCTCGTCTGCGACCTCCTTTTGAGTGCGTTCTTTATACCCAGCCAGACCGAAGCGCATTTGCATTATGGTGCGTTCGCGCTCACCCAGCTTTTCTATCTGCTCTAACAAAAGCCGCTTTTCGGTCTCGCTTTCAATGCCGCGTATCACAATATCGTCGTCAGTGCCAAGAATGTCGCCAAGCAGCAGTTCGTTGCCGTCCCAGTCAACGTTGAGCGGCTCGTCAATAGAAATTTCCTTGCGCGACTGCGATGTTTTGCGCAAAAACATAAGTATCTCGTTTTCTATGCAGCGAGAGGCATACGTGGCAAGCTTTATATTTTTGTCGGGGCGGAACGTCTTTACTGCCTTTATTAGCCCTATTGTGCCTATTGAAATAAGATCTTCAATGCCTATGCCTGTGGTCTCAAACTTTTTTGCTATATAAACAACCAGCCGCAGATTGTGTATTATAAGAAGCTCATGCGCTTTTTTCTCGTCAACTTCTAAAAGTTCAAAGGCTTTGGCTTCTTCTTCGGGTGTAAGCGGCGGCGGCAGTGCCTGAGAGCCGTTTATATAGTCCACGCGCCGTTTGCCAAATGATCTGCCTAAAGCTGTTTGTACCCATTGCAAAAGCATTTTAAATTTTAACAATTGTGTCACTGCCTCTCTGAAAATTCTTTTGTTCTATAATATATTTATCTTAACAAACACGGGTTGAATATAGCCTGCTCGCTGCTTCCCTCTACTATGCCTATGGTTGCCTTCAGCGGCTTTGTGTTGCCCTTGCCGTCGCAGATCCTGAGATCCTGCGGTTTGGCAAGCCACATAAGTGAGTCGCCGCTTACCGTTGAGTACGGCATAAGACGAAATCCTCTTGGCAGGGTCTGAGCAAGAGACCAGTCTGAGCACATTTTATCGCTTACGCATACTATCACGGGCGTGCCGCTGAGATGATCTCGCGCCATGTTTCCTGTATCGGCAAGCGCTTCAAAGGTATAGCTTTTGTCGTCTATCTTAAAAAACAGCTTATATGCTGTATTATTGTAAATATGCTCGGTGTATATCCTCTCGGCTATTGAAAAAAGAGTATAGCAGGCTATACACGAAAATACAAGTGTTATAACAGAAACATCAAAGTACACCGTGCCGTAAATTATGTATATCCTGCCGCAGCCAGTCATGTACCAGATAATATACACCGCCGCCAGAAATGTGATATATGCAAATATGTATGCAAAAGTTCTTTTGAAAAGTTTGCGAGGACTTAGTGTATTGAAAGCAACGGCACATACCGCCACAGAAGCCGCTAGTTTGATAACAACTGATGCCGCCATATTGCCTGTAAGCACAGAAAGAGATGACATCGCGCCTATCGCGGCGGCTGCAAAGGTACGTGAAGCGGACAGCCCTATATGCAGAAAGCTTGCTGCGGCGCTAACAAGCACTATACAGACCGCAAGATTCGTTACAAACAGAACGTCCACATACAGCTTGATCACAATTGTCCCCTCCCGACATTTAATTATATTTACGGCCCTATAAAAAATATGTCGGTTCGGGTACTTGGACAATAAAAAACGAGCGCACCTGTAAAAGGCGCACTCGCACTATATGTATTTAATTATTTGCGGCCGTCAAGTATCTTATATAAAAGCTTGTACAGCTGCACGCTCTCATCGTGGGAAAGCAGGTTGCATGAAGCCATTTTTCTCGGTATATCTACAGCTTTTTCTTTAAGAGCATCGCCCTTTTCAGTAAGAGACACAATAAGGTTGCGCTCGTCCTTTGAGGATCGTTTGCGCTCTATATACTCCCTTGCCTCCATCTTTTTCAGAAGCGGCGTAAGCGTGCCCGAATCCAGAAACAAAAGGTCGCCGAGTTCCTTCACGGTCATCGTCTTATGCTCCCACAAAGCCATCATTACTATATACTGTGTATATGTAAGGTCAATTTCATCGAGAAAAGGTTTATACTGCTTTATGATCTCTCTTGAACAGGCATACAGCGGAAAACAAAGCTGATTGCTGATTTTGAGAACATCATATTTACTGTCGCTCATGCTGATTACCCCCATTTAGATTGAATTTATAAAATTAAATGAATATTCGTTATATTTATTGTAACACATTTAGTTTCATTTTGCAATCATTTTGAGAGAATTTATAATATTTTTATACTTTTTTATTAAAAATGCAGTAAATTTGGTGTGTGAAAGCAGTCATAAGCTGTTGAATATTTTTATAATTTCAGCGAATATTTTTAGTCATATCAACAAACAAATTATGTATGCGCGTATCTTCGGTAAGTTCGGGGTGAAAAGACATGGCGAGAATGTTTTTATACCTTACCGCTGTTATCCTTCCGTCGGTGATGTTAAGCACCTCGATGTTTTCATCATCTGCAAGG
>CANRPG010000012.1 GCA_947632425.1 uncultured Clostridia bacterium
GCCGTACTTTTCGTTAAGGCTGCAAGCGCGTTCCAAAAGTCTTGAATGAAGATAGAAAACATCTCCGGGGTATGCCTCACGGCCTGTAGGTCTTTGCAGAAGCAGCGACATTGTTCTATAGGCTACCGCGTGTTTTGAAAGGTCATCATACACGCAGAGGACATCTTTGCCTTGCAGCATAAAATGCTCACCTATAGCGCAGCCCGAATAAGGCGCGATATATTGCAGTGGTGCAAGCTCCGAGGCTGTCGCGGCAACTATTATTGTATAATCCATAGCGCCTGCTTTTTCAAGCATTTCATAAACGTTTGATACTGTGGAACGCTTCTGTCCTATAGCTACATATATACAGATAACGTCTTTGCCCTTTTGGTTGATTATGGTATCAAGTGCTATGGCAGTTTTACCTGTCTGTCTGTCGCCGATTATAAGCTCTCTTTGTCCTCTGCCTATGGGTATCATAGAGTCTATAGCCTTTATACCTGTTTGCAGTGGCTTGCTTACAGGTTTTCTTGTAATTATACCGAACGCAGGCGTTTCAATAGGTCTGCTTTCTTTTGTAAGAACAGCGCCTTTGCCGTCGATAGGCTCGCCGAGCGCATTTACAACTCTGCCGAGCATTTCTTCGCCCACGGGAACAGAAACTATCTTGCCTGTGCGCTTTACCTGCATTCCCTCTTTTACCTCGTCGTCAGAACCCAGAAGCACCGCGCCGACAAAGTTCTTTTCAAGGTTGAGAGCCATGCCCGAAACGCCGCACTCAAATTCAAGCAGTTCGCCACTCATGCAGTCGTCAAGACCGTGAATTTTAGAAATGCCATCGCCTACGGTAACGACAGTACCAACGTCGCTGAGCTCCAGCTTGCTTCTGTAATTCTTTATCTGGTGCTTGATAATATTTGTAATATCATCGGTATGCAAATTCATGTTTATCAGACCTTTCCTATGCTATAACGCTGCCAAAGCCGTTTTAAGCTTAGCAAGCCTGCCCTTTATGCTGGCATCTATCTGCGTATCGTTATAATTTACTATGATACCGCCAATAAGAGCTTCATCTATCTCTTCATTAAGAATAATATTCATTCCCGTGAAGCTTTCAAGCTTGCTTATCAGTTTCTGCCTTTGATTATCGCCAAGAGGCATGGTGGTTTTAACGGTAACTTCAACGATATTTTCGTCCTGATAATACAGCGATTTGAAACTTTTGCAGATCTGAGAAAAATCGGTGATATGCCTGTTTTCGGTCAAAACGCATATAAAATCATAGACGGTATCAGAAATGTTACTTTCAAAGGCATTTTTGAGCATATCAAGTTTTTCTTCCTCTGTAATAACAGGAGAAGACAGCAGCATTGTAAATTCGCCGTTTTCGGAAAAGATTTGGTCAATGCCGCACAGCTCGTCATAAACGTCTTTAACGCTCTGTCCGCTTTCTTTGCACAGAGAAAACAACGCCAGAGCATAATTATTGACATACTGCTCAATCATCGCTTTCACCTATGTTGTCTATAAATTCATCTATCAGCCGCTCGTTGTCTTGCCTGCTGATCTCTTTTCCTACAAGCGTCTGAGCAACGTCGAACGCAATATCGGTTATATCATTCTTTACAGAGTTTACAGCACGGCGTTTTTCGCGCTCTACCTCTGTATGAGCCTTGTCAATGATCTCTCTTGCCTCGCGGTTTGCGTCGTCAATTATCTTATCTCCGCGCTCCTGAGCTTTTTTGGTGGTATCGCGCATTATGGCTTCGGATTCTTCATGAGCCTTATCCAGTTTTGCGGCATACTCTTCTTCAAGCTCTTTAGCGTGAAGTTTTGTTTCGTCTGCCTCTTCAAAAGAGTCGGCAATTTCCTTCTGCCTGTTTTCAATAACAGAATTGACGCGCTTGAAAAGTATAAATTTGAGTATCAGAAACAAGATCAAAAGATTCAACAGAGTTGCAATTATCGAAGTAGGATTGATAGAAATGAACTCAGTCACTTTTGCGTAAAGCATTTTCGTATACTCCTCGCTTTTAAATTAAAGCTTCTTAATGAGAGGGTTTGCAAACAGAAGCACCAGCGCTATTATCAGTGAATATATACCGGTAGACTCTGCCATTGCAACGCCTATGAACATAGTTCTTGTGCAGTCACCCTGTGCCTCAGGCTGACGGGCTATAGATTCGATAGTTTTGCCAACGGCGTAACCTTCACCGATACCCGGTCCGAGACCTGCTATCATAGCAAGACCTGCACCTATTGCAGAACATCCCAAAACAATTGCTTTTTCCATGATAAATTCCTCCAATTTACGATTTATCAGCAGCCATGCTGACGTTTACCATTGTTAACATTGCAAATATATATGCTTGAATACATCCTGTAAACAAGTCAAAATAAATTGACAGCACCGCAGGTATGAACACCTGCACTACATTCAGCTGCAGCGCCCCAAGCTGGAAAGACAGGTGCAAAGCTTTTGAAGCCGCGCCCAGCGCCATATACAGCAGCATCGTTATTATAGAGCCGCCTGCGATATTTCCGAACATACGGAAAGACATTGACAGCGGTGTTGCTATCTCGCTGATGACATTAAGCGGTGCAAGCAGCACTATCGGCGAGCCAAAGCCCTTGATATACCCGAAAAATCCGTTTGTTTTTATCTTGAAGAACGTTATCAGCACAAACGTCACAAGCGCCATAGCTATAGTTGTATTCAAGTCTGCTGTAACAGAGCGCAGACCTATCAGGCTGACTAAAGAGCCAAGCAGCGAATACAGCAGCAGCGCTGCGATATATGGGGCAAAGTAAATAAACCTTTCGCCCATTGTTTTCTTGACGGTATTATTTACAAAACCTACAAGCATTTCGGCAATGACCTGGCGCTTTGTGTTCGGTATCTTTTTCAGCCCCGAAGTAAGATACAGGCTTGCTATCAGAACAATAAGTATCACAAACCAGCCGATAACAATAGTTTCGGTTATTTCAATGCCGCCGAAAATAGGTATCGTAAAAACGACCTTAGGTCCGTCCATCAGCTTTTCCCTTCTTTACAAAATGTACATAGTACAGAATAAATTTCGGAAAGAATTGCGGTATCAGCACGCCGAGAGGATTATAAAGGCTGGTTTCAAAGCCTATAAAGCACAGCGAGAACAGCAAGGCAAATCTTGCCATATAGCAGATACGCATTTTTCTTTTTGCCTTACGCACGTCTTTCATCTGCGAAATGGCGTTCACTGTATCAGCAAGATAGACATAACACACCGCCATACAGCCCCAGCCGATAAGCAGCCCTGAAAACATCGAAAAGTCGGGGCTTATTATCAGGCTTATCAGGAATGCCGCGGCAGTAAGCACACCGCCCATGCAAACTATGGCTGAAAGCTCTCTGCTCATAGGGGAGGACTTAAAAAGATGTCTGATATTTTTTATCATTATATTGTCCACTCCTTTCGCAGCGCGTTATATCCATTAAATAACATATAAAATTATTATACACCAAATTTTGTGCCTTGTCAATCATTACAGGATAAATTTTATCTATATTTTGATTTTGACTAAAAACAAAGAGGGCTTCCCCGCAAAACAGAAAGCCCCCATTGACTTTATATTCGGTTATTTTGTGAAGAACAGCACGCCCAGAGTGCCTTTGCCGCAGTGGGTACACACCGTAGCGCCTGCCGGAGTTACAAGTATCTCTTTGAACGGCTGATATTTTTTGACTTCCGCGACCGCCATATCCACAAGCTTTTTATCCATAGGCGAATGTGTAACGAATATCCTGTCAAGCTGAATGTCCGTTCTGTCTTTCAGCTTAGATGCTATATACTGCGGAAGGACCTTATCAAGATTTCCTCTGAACTTTTTGCCAACGCCCATTGCGCCGTCGTGCACCTCGATACAAGGTTTCAGATTCAAAAGGTTTGCGCCCAGCGCTGCCAGTGCCGAACATCTGCCGCCTTTACGGAGGTTATCCAGCTTATTTATAACAAAGCTTACATCAAGGCGTTTTTTCATCTCGTCAAGCTTATCGGCTATCTCTTTGGCGGTCATCTCGCCGTCAAGAGCCATTTCTGCGGCTGCAACTGCCAGATGCCCAGAACCTGTAGATAAATTGTAGCTGTCTACCGGATAAACATCACCGAGCTCCTCAGCGGCAAGGCAGCAGTTCTGGTAGCATGAGCTGAATTTGCTGCTAATATTGATATGAACTATCTTATATCCGCGCTCGATATACGGTCTGAACTTTTCGATATACTCAGATACCGTAACTGCCGAAGATTTAGGCAGCGATGCCTTGTTTTCAGACATATCAAGCAGCTCTTTGCCGTTTATATCAACGGTATCGAGATACTCATTGTCATCGATAAGCACATGGAGCGGCATAACGCCTATATCATACTTTTCGTACAAGTTCTGGCTAAGATCGCAGGTAGAATCGCAAAAAACCTTTACTCTTTCCATATAAATACCTCACAGCGTTAAGACTTGGGGTGACATTTCGTTAAAAATATTATACTACACTTTTTAAAATAAATCAATAGTTTTTATTAAATTAGTGAAATTTTTCCGCTCTCGGGCGAAATGCTTATCTTCCCCCTGCTCTTGCAAAGAACAATGCCTTCGGTAATAGAGGTCTCCATGGTCGGTGTTGTTCTTGTATAGCCAAAGCACTTTGCAACTTCTCTTGTAAGGTCTGCACGGGTAAGAGTGAGCTGCTTTTCAAGAACATACATAGCGGCATTTGCTATTTCCTCGGCGCATATGTCGTCGATCGGACGTCTTTCGCCGTCTGCCATTCTGAAATATGTCATGTTCTCGGGCGTAACTTCACCACTCCACACAAACGCAGAATTATTAGACTTTGTAATGGTGCAGTCAAGACTGCCGAGAATATCCGTAAGATAGGCATCTGCTTTTGCGGTGCTTCTTTGTGCGCCGAAAGCCGCAAGAGTTTGTTTGAACAAAGTTTTCCTGCTTACCGGCGCGAGTGCGTTTATAACGTCGCGCATGGTTTTTTTCAGCATAGGCGCATACCCCGGAGAATACAGGTCTGTCGGCGTACCTATAGCGGCAGGCGTAAACATAGCAAATTTCTTTACTCTGTCGCTTATTTCCTCGGACTCGGTATCTTTCGCAAAGCTGTTTTCGCTTACCGAAATACTTGCCTTTTGCTCCTCCTGCTCAATATTGCCGCTCAGTGCATCATTTATGGCGGCAAGAATAGTTTTCATGACCTTTTGCTTGTCGTCAAACCAATCAAGCGACCATATATGTATCAGATTCCAGCCCAGACCGCGCAAGACCGAAGGCAGCGAAAGATCACGATCATTTGCTGTCTTGGCAAGTTTATAACTGTCGCCGTCGCACATTATGCCTAAGATATATTCGCTGTTGTTTCTGGGGTCTATAACGCCTATATCTACTTTGCATTCCGAGCAGCCTATGTTGCATCTTACCGCATAGCCTGCCTTTTCTATCTCGGCTGCGACAAGCTTTTCTATGCAGCGCTCAGATCTTTCCTCAGCCGCGCTGTGGACTGTGAGAGCGGCTCTGCCCTTTTGTGCAAATTCAAGGAAACCTTTGAGCCCTTCAACACCTTCTGACGATGTACGCGACATATCTATCATATCATAAGTAATAGTTGAAAATACCGTCATGCACTTTCTGGCACGAGATATCGCAACGTTAAGTCTGCGCCAGCCGCCGTCTTTGTTGATAGGACCGAAATTCATAGAAACTTTGCCGTTTTTGTCAGGGCCATAGCCTACCGAGAACAGAATAACATCTCTTTCATCACCCTGAACATTTTCAAGGTTCTTTATAAACAGAGGTTCATACAGCTGGTCTGCAAGCTGTTCAAGCTCAGGTCTTTCACGGAATTTGTCGCTGAGCATATCGTCAATAAGCGCCTGCTGCACAATGCTGAAAGTAACAATGCCTATGCTCTCTTTTCTGAGCTCCTCGTCGTCAAGGCGGCGTTCTATCTCTTTGACTATAGCCTGTGCCTCGGCGCGGTTCTGCTTTGTGCCGCCTTTGTCGTAATAGCCGTCAACTTTCACCAAAGTCACCTTGCTTTCAAGGTCATTGGGCGACGGGAAAGTATACAGTTTGTTGTCATAATAGCGCGCATTGCTGTATGCTATAAGGCTCTCATGGCGCGATCTGTAATGCCATAGCAGGTGTTCCTGCGGCATCGAGATAGCAAGGCAGTCGTCAAGAACGCTTTCAAGGTCTTCTTTTTCATAGTTTTCCTCGTCAACATGGCTTGCCGAGAAGAAGCTTGTAGGCGGCAGCTGCTTGGGGTCGCCCACAACAACAACGCTGCTGCCCCTTGCTATCGCTCCGACAGCCTCGCTTGTAGGCAGCTGTGAAGCCTCATCGAATATAACAAGGTCAAACTTGGGGTATGACGGGTCTATGTACTGTGCCACCGAGATAGGGCTCATCAGCATACACGGGCATATCCTGTGCAGAAGCGAGGGTATGCTGTCAAACAGCTTACGTATGGGCATCAGTCTGCCGCCTGATTTAATGGCTTTGAGCAGTATGCCTATTTCAGAAGAACCTGCCATCTGACCGCCTGAGAACGGCACTTTTGCCGACAGCTTTGCTACAAGCTCATTTATCGTAAGCATACGGAACTCATCTGTAACATCAGAGAATTTAGCGATGAGATCCTCAAAACTTCTGCCGCTGAACGATGACAAAACGCTGCTGCTTTCTATCTCATACACGGCGGTAAAATAGCCCAAAGCGCACATAAGACTTTCGCACATATCATCGGCTGTAACAGCACCGTTTTCAAGGGCTGTGCACAGCTGCGGCAGACCTGCGCCGGTCACATCGTCCATAGCTCTTAAAAGCTGCGAACGCTCTTTTATTTTGTCAACATAAAGCTGCCAGCTTGTATAGCGACTTTCACACTCCGAGAGCCAGTTTTCGGTATCAGCAGCGGCGTTGTATTCAGTACAGAAAGCGTCATAGGTTTGCGTGAGAGTATTAAACTTATCAATGTAATTTTGTGCAAGTCCGCTGTCTTTGAGTGAGAGATAGCATTCAACCGTAATGCCGTTTTCTTTAAGAATACTGTGAGCGGTAATGTTATCGTTTATAAAGCTCTCAGCCTGCTGCCAGTTGGTGTTTTCGCCGAGCCATACCTCTTTTATAATGCCCGTAATAGTTGCATCTGCCGTGGTTATCGTTTTGTAAAGCTCCTCGCGGCGGCAAAGCTTATCAATAAGCTCGGGGCAGTTTTCTTTGCTTATGCTGTCGGCATTTTTAGCGTGAAGTCTCAGTTGTTTTATCGTTTTGCTCTGCCCTATCGCTTTTGCCAGAAACCAGCTCGAAGATGCTTTTTTCCATTCCAGCCTTATATTTTCGGCGTTCAGACCGAACACGCTGTTTTCAAATATCTGCGAAAGATCCTGAGAGGCAGTCTTAAACTGCTTGCCGCTTTCTATCAGCGACAAAATATAGTCAGTCCTCTGCCCCTCTGCGCTGCCGTTTAAAATATCATTTATAAATATCGGGCAGCGGACAGATATCTCACAAAGGTCTGATAGATCTTTGCACATCTGCCTGCTGTTGCAGCTGCTTACATTCAGCGCTTGACATACTGTTTTCAGACTTTCTTTAAAGCTGTTTACGACCTTTTCGCCGTTTGCAAGATCGGATGAAAATTTATCTCGCAAGGTTACAGAATAATCGCGCCTGCCATAGCCCGACAACGGGTGGTTGCAGACCGTGCCGAACTCTTCAGCCGCACTTTTCAAAGCAGCCGTGGTATCTTTCCATGCCTGCACCGTCTGCTCGGTCATGGCAGCGTACTGCTGTTTTGTTATTTCAAGTTTGCCGCTGTGCTCGGCATATGTTTCATACATAGTGACAGCATCATACACCGAAAGACCATTTTTGCGCTTTTTATGAAGTTCGGTCATAACGCCGTTTAGCTGAGTGCGAATCTCAAAAAGCCTGTCGGCGGTCTGCTGATACTGCTCTGGCTGTTTTATCCTGCCGACTTCCATTGTTCTGTCAAGCTGAGAAAGCACTGCCCTTTTCTGCGCCTTGTTTGAATGAAGCTCCAGGCAGAATGCGCCCAGACCTATTTTTTCAAGCCTGCTCTGAACTACAGACAGCGCAGCCATTTTCTTTGCAACGAAAAGTACAGTCTTATCGTGGTACAAAGCGTTTGCTATCATGTTTGTTATAGTCTGAGACTTGCCTGTTCCCGGAGGGCCGTGCAAAACAAAGCTTTGACCCCCAGCCGCTAGGCATATTGCCAAAAGCTGCGAAGAATCGGCGCTGCTGGGTACTGCAAGGTCGGAAGGCTTTATGCGTTCGTCAAGAGTTTCAGCGGTAATATCACACTGATCGGGCTGCCATTCAAGCTTGCCGGAAATCAGGCTTGCTACCACTTTGTTTGAGGCGATATCGTCACTTCTGTTGCGCAGGTCGTTCCACATTATAAACTGGCTGAAAGAGAACAGACCTATAAACGCATAGTTTACAACGTCCCAGCGTTTTTTGTCTATAACAGCGTGGCGCACGGTATTGAACACCATTTGCAGGTCAACGCCGCTTTCATCTGTCGGCAGAGGGTCAAGTCCTGTTATATCTATACCGAAATCCTGCCGCAAAAGCTCCAGCAGGGTAACGTTCATCTGCGTTTCTTCGTCGCGTATCTTTATTTTATAGGTCTTGCTCTGAACGTTTCTTATAATGTCAATAGGAACAAGCACCAGCGGCGCATAACGCTCTTTTTCGCTTTTATCTGTCTCATACCAGCGCAGAAAACCAAGCGCAAGATAAAGGGTATTGCTGCCGTTTTCAAGAAGGCTGTTTTTAGATGTATTGTAAAGAGCCTTGCAGTTTTTTTCAAGCTCACTCTCGCTTACAAAAGAGCGTATACGCTGATTTTTAAATTCAGACTCGGAAATGGTCGTGATAAGGTCTTTGTCGTTTTCAGTATCAAAAATAGCGCTGTCTTTAACGGTGCTTGCCCAGTCGCTCGGCTGCGGCATTATTGTAAACGCCTTGCCCGATGCGAGATTATCTTCCAAAGCGGCAAGGTCGGCTATCATAAGCTGAACCGAGTTTTTCTTTGCGCGGAAATTAAGCAGTGAATTTCTCAGGCTCAGATCAAGCAGTTTTCTTTCCCACATCTGCTGCTTGGTAAGCGGTGCGGCATTTTCTAAAGGTGCTATCCTGCCGTCGTTTACAAGCTGATGCGGAGCGCTTGAATCCTGCATAGTTTTGTCAGCCGCAACAGTATTCTCGGCAAGCTGATATATGCCGTTATTCATAATGCGCTGTGGTATAGGGCGTATACCGCCGCCGCGGCTGCGCTTAACGTCAATGGCAAGTTCAAATTTTGCTGCATCTGCCAGAGCTGACAGAGCATCTTTTTCTGCCTGCTCAAAATTAACGCTCCTGCCTGCAACTACATCTGTACATTCTATAAGCGCAATCTCATTTATGCCCTCAGCGCAGCGTTTTGTTATTGCTGAAACGTCGTCAACTGCACATTCCGAGAAAGTCTGTTCATTCAGCCATAGTCCTACAAATGCATGGTTTTGAAAAATAACTATTATCGGGTGTATAGAAACAGCCTCAAGACAGCTTGCAAAAAGCAGCGTAAGATCGAGGCAGGTAGCAAGTTTGTTTTGCACTATATCGGAGCAAAGGCGAACCCTCTGACCCGTTGCTTCAAAGCTCGCAGGCGGTACGCAGTAGGTTATCTGCATATCCTGCAAAGCGGAATATATAGCAGCCGCCTGATTGCGCACATTATTCGGGTTTTGCGTAAGGTAGCCGGTGAACGATGGGTCGCCTGTCCACTTTTTAAGGTACTCCCCTGCCGCAGAGATTATGCCGCTTATTGCAGGATAGTTAGGCGTTACGAATGCGCTGATTATCTCGGGAATATAGTTCATGCCGTTCCATTCATCGAAAGCCAGAAGTTCAACGTCAACGGAATCTTCAGCCTCTGCAATATCGCCGTTTAGTACAGAAATATTGAGCCTTGCAGTAAGCTTTTCTGTAAGAGAATACAGAAACTCAGCCTTTGCCTTGAAAGGTACGGGGCGCACTTCAAAAGAGCTGTGCGCGGCTATTGCAGGCAGCGGCACCGAGAGCATATCTGCATAATCGGGCTCGGCAGAAACGGTAAGAATAAGCCCACTGACGGGTTCATCGCCGTTGTTTGAGACCACTATGCTGTATATGCAGGAAACATAATTCTGCTGCATTGCAAAGTTTACAAATCTGCATACCTCTGATCTTATTGAAATATCCATTCAAAACACCTCACTGTGTTATTATGACTTTATAGAGAATGCAACGTTATTTTCGCCGAAAATATCTTGCAGCCGCGAAAGAGTATCTATATTCGCTTTTATGGTCGGGCAGCTTTTCAGCCTGACGGTTTTGCCAACATCACTTATCTTTATAAAAAGCGGCGTACTGCCCATGGCTGTATTGCAAAGCACTTTAAGTTTATTGATTTTGTCTTCATCGCTTGTAGGCATATTTATATAAAGCGGAAACTTTTGCAGTGAATCGGCATACTGCTGTGCAGGCATTACCGCATTTGCAACAATCTTTGCAGGCTCGTCCTCTTTTGTAGATACCCTGCCGCTAACAAGCACGGGTTCTCTGCTTTCAAGCGACTGCCTTGCCTGCGCGAAAACGGACGGAAATACTATTATCTCAATTTCGCCGCTCATATCTTCACAGGTGGTAAACGCCATTATTTCGTCTTTTTTGGTGCGGTGCTGCTTTATGCTGTTTGCTATAACCATTACATTTACTTTTGCGCCGTCCTCATAGCCGTTTTCGTTTTCTTCCGAAGTATCGGCTATTTCTGTTAGCTGATCGAGCCTTGCCGCACGGCTTACGCTGACATACTTTTCAAGTGGGTGCCCAGACAGATAAACGCTTAGCGAATTTTTCTCCATTTCAAGTATCTCTTCGGGCGAATAATCAGGTTCATCGGGGAAATTATCTTTCTCTGTATCGAACGGTGCATCTTCGGTCATGTCAAAAAGGTCAAGCTGACCGTCAGCTTCTTTTTTGGATTTTGCGTTGAGCTCTTTTATAATAAACTCAAAATTGTGTATCTGCTGTTTGCGGTTGCAGCCGCCTGTTTCACTGAAAGCGCCGCTTCTTATAAGCGCTTCTACAGACCTTGCGTTTATAAAATGTATCATTCTGCTGCAAAAATCGGTAAGAGACCTGAAATTGCCGTTTTTGTATCGTTCGTCAATTATGCAGTCTATGATCCCCACGCCAAGATTTTTAATTGCAAGCAGCCCGAAGCGTATTTTGCCGTTTTCTGTAGAAAAGCCTTTCTCACTCTTGTTTATATCAACACCGAGTATCTCAACGCCGTTTTTTCTGCTGTTGCTGCAATATACCGAAAGCTTTGAACCGCCCTCGCCTACTACCGAGGTCATAAGAGCCGCCATATAATCAGCATAATAGTGGCATTTAAGATATGCAGTCTGAAAAGCTATGGTAGAATACGCAGCCGCGTGCGACTTATTGAAAGCATACGAAGCAAACGAAGTCATATCGTCAAAAAGCTGATTTGCAGTTTTTTCGTCAACGCCGTTTGCAATACAGCCCACGCAGTTTACACTGCCGTCGGCATTTTTTTCGCCGTATATAAAAGCGTGCCTTTCAGCTTCAAGGACAGCAGATTTTTTCTTAGCCATCGCGCGCCTTACGATATCGGCTCTGCCATAAGAATACCCTGCAAGCGATCTGAATATCTGCATTACCTGTTCCTGATAGATTATACAGCCGTATGTGCCCTCTAAAATAGGTTTCAGAAGAGGGTGCTTGTACTTTATTTTAGAAGGGTCGCGGCTGTTTTCTATATATATCGGTATGCTGTCAACAGGTCCGGGGCGGTAAAGAGATATAGCCGCAATTAGGTCATCTATTCTTTTGGGAGCCATTCTTACAAGCGTTGAGGTCATGCCTGCGCTCTCAAACTGAAAAACGCCCTCAGTCTCGCCGCGCGCCAGCATCTTGAAAACTTCTTTATCGTCAAGAGGTATTTTATTTATATCAAAATCGGGCTCTCTTTTTTGTATTTCTCTTTCACAATTGCGTATCACAGTTAAGTTGCGAAGTCCCAGAAAGTCAAATTTGAGCAGACCCATGCTTTCAAGTATGCCTGCGGTGTACTGCGTGGATACCTGCCCATTTCTGCTGAAAAGCGGAGAATAGGTATCTACAGGCTCTTTTGTAATAACCACGCCTGCCGCATGAGTGCCGACACTGCGCGGCATACCCTCTATATTCATGGCGGTGTCGATAAGGTCTTTTACGCGCTTGTCCTCGTTATACATAGTTCTCAGCTCGGGAGAAGTATTCAGCGCTTTTTTGAGGGTAACATCAGCGCCGCGCGGTATTCTTTTTGCTATATCGTCAGCAAGCTGATATGGCAGATCCATAGCCCTGGCAGCATCGCGAACCGCGCCCCTTGCCGCCATTGTGTTGAATGTGGCTATCTGTGTTACATATTCACTGCCGTATTTTTGCTTTACATAGTCGATAACGCGCTGTCTGCCGTCAATGCAAAAGTCAATGTCAAAGTCGGGCATTGAAACTCTTTCGGGGTTTAAAAATCTTTCAAACAGAAGATCATATCTCAATGGGTCTATGCCCGTTATGCCGATACAGTAAGCGCACAGGCTGCCTGCACCGCTGCCGCGCCCCACACCTACGGGTATATCATTTCGCTTGGCGTAGTTCGTAAAATCCCAGACTATCAGAAAATAATCAATATACCCCATTTTTTCAATAACGGACATTTCATATTCCATGCGCTGACGAGCAGCGATATTTCCTTCGCCATACTTTTCTTTGAAGCCTTTTTCACAAAGCTCGCGAAAAAACGCTTTGTTGTCGTCAACGCCTTTCATAGTAAACTTAGGGAGTTTGATCTTGCCAAATTCAAACTCTATATTGCACATATCGGCTATTTTGACGGTATTCTCAACCGCCTGCGGATATGCCGAGAACAGCTCACTCATTTCATCGCCGCTTTTAATATAAAACTCATCGGTCGGAAATTCCATGGAGCTGGGTTCGCTGAGCGTTGATTTTGTAGCAATGCACACAAGCACTTTCTGCATATTTGCATCGTTTTTGCTGATGTAGTGGGCATCGTTGGTGGCAACAAGCGGTATGCCTGTCTCGCGAGAAAGCCTTGCAAGCAGCGGCAATATTCTTTTTTGCTCCTCAATGCCGTGATCCTGCAATTCTATATAATAGTTGCCCTGACCGAATATTTCGTTATATTCAAGCGCAACTTTCTTGGCTTCATCATAACTGTCATTATTTAAAAGGCGCGGTATCTGACCTGCAAGACAAGCAGAAAGGCAGATAAGCCCCTCGCTGTACTTTCTCAGACAGTCAATATCTACACGAGGACGAGAATAAAAGCCCTCTATAAACCCGATAGACACGAGCTTTATGAGATTTCTGTACCCCTGCATATTTTTGCACAGCAAAACAAGATGATACGGCGAGCGTTCAAAACGCTTGTCCTTTTCAAAGCGAGACCTTTCCGCAACATAAACTTCGCAGCCGATTATAGGTTTTATACCTGCCGAGCGACAGCTGTTGTAAAACTCTACTGCGCCGTACATATTGCCGTGGTCGGTTATGGCAAGCGCCTTTTGCCCTATAGATGCCGCGTATTTGGGCAGCTCCGTTATTTTGCACGCACCGTCAAGCAGGCTGTATTCGGTATGCACGTGCAGATGCACAAAATCTTTCATAGCAAATAAGCCTCCAGTCTAGGTCAAGTGAGCAAGGTCAATAAGTTTGTTGAGCCGTCTGTTAAGGCTGCTTTTGGTAACTCCCTCAAGCTCTGCGCAAAGTTCGCTTAATGACATATCGGGGTTTTCAAGTCTTGCTTTTGCGGCAGAAATAAGTTCATGCGGAAGATCGTTAAATTCTCCGCTTTGTTTAAGGATATTTATAGCATTTATCTGTCTTGCCGCCGCATCGGTAGATTTTTTTATATTTGCAGAAGCGCAGTTTATAGAGCGGTTTATGCGGTTATTGCCCTCTTTGTCTACCTTTATTGTAATATGCTTCAGCGCTGACATCGGCGCGCCTATATATGTGAGAACATCTTGTATATTTTCACTGTCCTTGATATACACAACTTCGCTTTTGCCGCGTGTGGTATGCTTTGCGGTTATGCCGCATTCTTCAATAAGCGTAATGCCTATATCGTTGCAAAGGTCAACTGTAGGCATAACAAATTCAAGGTGAGAGGGCTTGTTGGGGTCATTAACGCTGCCGCATACTAAAAACGCTCCTGCAACGACTGCGTGAAGCAGCTTCTTCTTTGGCATATTATATTCTGTGAGCCTTTGCACCAGTGGCTGTGCCTGTATATGAAAATAGTCAAACAAACGAAACATATCCCGTCCGTCTGATATATCGATATTGTAAAAGGTCTTGTCGCCTCTGTTTACATGAGAAAATTCCGGTTCATGCCCGATAATTCGCGATATATTGACATTAAAAAACTCTGCGGTCCTGTGATTTTCGGTAATAAGGCGCAAAGCATCATCGGTAAGCCCTTTGCAGAAAATGAGCATACCGAAAATGCAGGCATCACACTTTGCCCGTGAATTCATATTGTCTAGTACTTCGTCCTTAACATCGGCAGAAAACGGCTGCAATACCCCACCCCATTATTTATGCTTTTCAATATCTCTGTGAGATATCCTTACATTATGTTCGTTTTGTATCAGGTGTTTGGCAAGAAGCTCTGCAAAAGTAACGCTTCTGTGCTTGCCGCCCGTGCAGCCAAATGCTATAACCAGCTGCGATTTGCCCTCTTTGATATACAGAGGAATAAGAAAATCTATAAGATCTTCAAGTTTTTTAAGAAGCTCTTTTGATTCTTCAAAGTTCATTACATACTCGCTAACTTCGGTCTGCAAGCCTGTTTTGTGTTTAAGCTCGGGTATATAAAACGGGTTCGGCAGGCATCTTACATCAAAGATAAGGTCGGCATCGGGCACTGTGCCAAACTTAAAGCCGAAGGAACATATATCTATATGAATGAAATCGTCTTTGTCCTCAAGAAAGATACTGTACATTCTGTCTTTGAACTGCGCTATAGCCATATCGGAGGTGTCAATATAATAGTCAGCCTGCGCAAGAGCGGAAGCCAGAAATTCTCTCTCGGTCTCGATAGCTCGCCTTATATTACCGTATGAAACCTCGTCAAGGGGGTGTTTTCTGCGCGTTTCTTTATATCGGCGCACAATGCAGTCGTCATTGGAATCAAGAAAGAGTATTTTAAGGTCGGTATTTTCAGAACGCAGCTCACTTATGGTATCGCTGAGTTTTGTAATGAAATCGCGCCCTCTTATATCTACCACGAATGCGACCTTTTCAACGCTTGAATTTACCGAAGAATATATCTGCGCAAACTTTGATATAAGCTCGGGCGGCATATTGTCGATGCAGTAGTAGCCTATGTCTTCCAAAACGTCTATAGCGGTAGATTTTCCGCTGCCCGACATACCTGTAACTATCAAAAATTTCATATCATTTCCCCCTTGTGTTATTCGATTATCCGTACTTCACATTCAAGTGTGTAACCGGTTTTCTCTCTGACAATTCTCTGAACATCTTGAAGAAGCGTTTTTATATCGCTGAAAGTTGCATTGTTTTTGTTGATAACAAAGCCGCAGTGCTTTTCAGATACCTGAGCACCGCCGACCGTATAGCCTCTCAGACCGCTTTCTTGGATCAGTTTGCCTGCAAAGCTGCCGACAGGTCTTTTGAAAGCTGAGCCTGCACTGGGGTATTCAAGCGGCTGTTTTGATCTTCTTCGGGACATAAATTCGTCCATTTTTTCTTTTATTTTATCGCTGCTGCCTTTGCAGAGTTTAAGCCATGCCTTTGTGACTATATAACCGTTGTTTTGAAAAACGCTCGTCCTGTAGCCAAGAGCCATTTCTTCAATACCGAAAATACGCTTGTCGCCGCTTTCGTTTACAGCCTCTGCCTTTGTAAGTACAAAAGACATCTCACCGTCATATGCGCCTGCGTTCATAAACACCGCGCCGCCTACCGTTCCGGGAATGCCGTATGCAAATTCAAGACCCGAAAGACCGCTATTAAGTGCAAACATACACAGCTGCCCCAAAGTACAGCCTGCCTGCACCTCTATCGTTTCATCATCTGCAAGGGAGATATTCTGAAAGTCTTTGCCCAGCAGCAGCACAGCGCCGTCAAACCCTTTGTCAGAGCACAAAACGTTTGAGCCGTTGCCCAGCACAAGCTTTTTTACATTCTCTTTACTGCAATATCCAAGGCACTGCGAAAGCGCTTCAACGCTGTTTATAAATATCATAACTGTGCAATTGCCGCCGACTTTGAAAGTAGTATGCCTGCTAAGCGGCTCCTGCGTAAGATACTTACAGCCGTGTCTTTCTGCAATATCTACAAGCGCGTTCAGATGTTTTTCATTCATAACAAAACCTCATAAGTATTAGTCAAATAAAATATCGGGGTGCTTTTTAAGTATGCGGTCTCTTATCGTTTCCCAGTGTGCGTTGGCTACAAGCCTTTCGGGAAAGTCTATGCTCTGAGCCATTTGCAAGGCTATAGGCGTTTTGCCGATGAGCTCATGAAAATGCGCATCGGTATTTATGCAAATCATCGCATCATATTTCTTGCATATCTTCATAAGCTCCAGCGCGTTTTCACGAGAGCCGCGCTTCCACATTATAGAACTTTCGTTTATCTCAATAAGCTTGTCGTACTCTTTGAATTTCTTAACGCACTTTTCCATGTCATACTCAAAATTCGCGGTGGTCGGGTGACCTATCATATCTACATTCTCATTTTCTGCAAGTTTAAGATAACCGCGCGTGTGCTCCTCAATACTAGAGGGCGCAAGAGTATATTTATGGTAAGAAGCCACTATCCACTCTACAAAGCGGTAACTGTCTTCATCAAGGTCTAAAGCGCCGTCGTAGTCTACAATGTTTGCCTCAGCGCCGTGCACCACATACACCCCGTTTATTTTATGCGGAAGTATCTTGTAATTATGAAAATGCCAGCAGTGCGGTGAATCGGGCATAGTGCCGACATGGTCTGTCATGCCCAGAGCCTTAATGCCTGTGGCTGCCGCAAATGTGCAGTTTTCAGTGATAGTTGAATATGCGTGCGTTGATGCAACTGTATGAGTATGCATATCCGCTTCAAGTTTTATCATTATCTTTTCTCCTATGCTCAGAATGCTTCCCAGTCGTTTACCTTTTCCTGACCGTCCATTTGCAGGCCGAGTTTGTTCAGAAGTTCCTGTGCTGCATTATAGCCCATTTTCTTCTGACGATTGTTCATGGCGGCAACTTCGATAATAACAGCCAAATTCCTGCCGGGTTTTATGGGTATGGTAAGACTGGGCACTTTTATGCCGAGAATCGAAGTATATTCGTTGTCAACGCCCATTCTGTCGTAAACTTTGGTATTGCTCCATGTTTCAAGCTGGATAATAAGGTCTATCTTTTCTGACACCTTTACTGCGCCCATACCGAAAAGGCGGCGAGTGTTTATAATGCCTATGCCGCGCAGTTCGAGAAAGTGTCTTATGTTGTCGGGCGACTGACCTACAAGGCTTATATTCGACACCTTGCGTATCTCTACGGCATCGTCTGCAATAAGCCTGTGACCTCTTTTTATAAGCTCTATAGCAGTTTCGCTTTTACCAACGCCGCTTTCGCCAACTATAAGTATTCCCTCGCCGTAAACTTCAATAAGTACGCCGTGACGTGTTATCCTCGGCGCTAATCTCAGGTGCAGAAATGCTATAAGCTCCGAAATGAAGTCTGATGTACTTTCATTAGTGCGCACTATCGGCACTTCATACTTTTCAGCGCACTCGCTCATCTCGGGGTAAAGCTCATGACCTCGGCAAATTGCAAAAAGCGGTATTTTCTTAGAAAACAGCATTTCTACCTTTTCACGCCTTGACTGCTCATCGATAGATGCCATATATGCAAATTCCATATTTCCGCATATCTGCACTCTGTCAACGTTGAAATATTCATAAAAACCCATAAGCTGAAGCCCCGGTCTGTTGCAGTCGTTGCATGAAATGTTTATCTTATCGGTATCCCTGGGAGTATACACAACTTCAAGATTCAGTTCTTCAACTATTTCTTTCAATGTTATGCTGTAATTGTCTGCCATATTTATCACCTTTCTTAAAGTTTTATAAGACCCTTATTTATCATTTCCTGAGCCGCTGTCATAACGCCTGCTTTGCCGCTTGCATATGTAAGACCGCCTTGCAGCCACGCGGCAAATGGTTCGCGTATCGGTGCATCTGCCGAAAGTTCGATAGATGCGCCCATTGTGAATGCGCCTGCCGCCATGATGACTTTGCTTTCATACCCGGGCATATCCCACGCTTCGGGGGTAACAAAGCTGTCAACAGGCGAGCCTTTCTGTATTCCCTGACAGAACGCCACAAGGTTTTCTTCATTGCCAAGCAGAATCGAGGAAATTATATCCGTCCTCGTTTCGCTGCTCTTCGGCAGAGTAACAAAGCCCAGCTTTTCAAAAAGCCTGCACGCGAACACCGCAGTTTTCAGCGCGTTTGCCGTGACCTCGGGGGCGAAGAAGAAACCAAGCAGCATTTCCCTGCTCTGCCCCAGAGTGCAGCCTATCTCTTTGCCCATGCCAACGCAGGTCAGCCTGTCGGCGCATTTATTTACAAGGTCTTTTCTGCCTGCTATATATCCACCCGTTGAAGCTATGCCGCCGCCGGGGTTTTTTATAAGCGAGCCTATTATAAGGTCAGCGCCGAATGAAAGAGGCTCATTTTTCTCAACAAACTCACCGTAGCAGTTATCTACCATAACTATAATATCACTGTTTGCGCTTTTGGCAGCCGCTGCAATTTTGCCTATAGTTTCAACGGTCAGCGAAGGTCTTAAAGAATATCCTCTAGAGCGCTGAATATAACAAACCTTTGCACCTTTTGACATCTGCGCTATACTGTCAAGATCGGGCGTGCCGTCGTCATGAAGGTCAACTTGCGCATACTTTACACCAAAATCAGCAAGAGAACCGCTGCCTCGGCTGCCGCGCAGACCTATAACTTCTTCAAGGGTATCGTAAGGCTTACCTGTGGCGGCGAGCATTGTATCTTCGCTGCGCAAAACACCGAACAACGCGGTAGAAAGCGCATGAGTGCCGTTTACAAAGGTATGCCGCACAAGGGCATCTTCACCGCCGAACGCCTGTGCAAAAACTTTGTCTATTGCTTCTCTGCCACAGTCGTCATAGCCATAGCCCGTTGTGCCTTTAAGACTGCTCTCGCTTACTCGGTTGTCAATAAAAGCCTTCAGCACCTTCTGACCGTTATAAGCGGCTGTTTCGGCAATTTTGCTGAACTGTCCGGCACATTCGCGCTCGCTTTCATCTGCGAGCATTACAAGCCTTTCATCAAATCCAAAAATATTTTCCAAATTTTATTCCTCACTTTTTCTGTCAAGTACGTGGTCTACGCTTATCTCTTTGAAACCTATCTCTTCATAGTAGCTTCTGCGGTGGTTTCTTGCAAACAGATAAACGGTTATGCCGTCAATATTCAGTTTTTCACCTATCCAGTAAAGCAAGCTGCGCGCGTACATTTTGCCGCGGTACTGCGGCAGCGTTGCCACCTGACCTATAAGAGCCTTTTTGTTGACTATATACTGAATAGTTGCAGTTGTACAGTTGTTAAGTATAAACGCCTGAGCGTAACCTCTGCGTATGCGGTGAGATGTATCTGTCAGCCAGGTCTCATAGCACTGTGCAAGGTCGGGAAAGCCAGTTTTAAGTATATCAAAAACATCGTCCAGCTTTGGAAACTCGTTTATATCAAGCTGCGGCAGCTGGTTGCTGCACACAAACTCAAACTGATGTCTCTCGCCCAGCGTGTAGTCATCTTTTACATACCCGATAAGCCTTTGCGAATACTCGTCAGCTATCTCTGCGGTCTGCGGCTTGTTTGTTCTTATAAGGAAAGCAATATCTTCTAAAGCCTCGTCGTCAAACTTTTTGCCATTGTAACACTCGGCAATGAGCGAGCTGTTGAATATGCTTACAATGCCTTTTTCTTCACCGCCCGAAAATACATAGAAGAATCTGCAAAATTCATACTTTATACGGTATGCATCGAAATGCGATATTATTTTCCGCGAATAATGGCTTTCTTTCAACATTCGCAACTTTGTTTTGAATTCTGCTGCTTCCGTTAATACTTGTTTTATCATATAGTATTTATCCTGTCCAATAGTTTTTTTGCAAGTCTGTATGTGCTTTCAATGTCATTTACATCGGCAACGCAGCTTGCACTGTGAAGATATCTGCACGGCACCGAGATGGCACAAGTTTTTACACCCGAACGCGAAATGTGTATCGCGCCTGCATCGTTGCCCCCTGCGACCTTTGTTTTTGTCTGGCAGGGTATGCCGTTTTCTTTTGCGGTTTCAAATGCAAGGTCATAAAGCTGCCTGTCGTAAATCGTATGCCTGTCCATAAAAGATACTACCGCGCCCATGCCAAGCTCGCAAACCCTTTCATCGCCCTGCGAAGGTGGAATATCGGCGGCTGTGGTGGACTCTAAAACAAT